>NZ_VMLP01000022.1:0-65269 GCF_013276755.1 Streptococcus sp. 5004
TTGATACAATAGGCTTTTTTGTGTATAGGGGGCAAAACACTATTTTTTCACTTGTTTTAGGATGATGTCAACCAGCATTTTCGTTATTTTCTAATAGTGCTGAGTTTTTATACTCTTCTAAAATCTCTTTAAACTACGTCAGCTTCACCTTGCCGTAGGTATATGATACTGACTCTGTCAGTTCTATCCACAACCNNTTTGATTTTCATTGAGTATCAGTCCTCTTTCACTTGGGAAGAGGCTTTTTAATACTGGGAAAAGGACAGTTAGAGTCTTCTGTGTTATACTAGAGATATGTTAGATTTGAAAGAATACGGTATCGCCATGTGGCCGGAGGAAAAGATCATTTCTTTTCGTAAGAAACTTCTCAACTGGTATGATGAAAACAAAAGAGATTTACCCTGGCGTAGAAGTAAAAATCCTTATCATATCTGGGTATCTGAAATCATGCTCCAGCAGACCAGGGTGGATACAGTTATTCCTTATTACGAACGATTTTTGGACTGGTTTCCAACAGTGGAAAGTTTGGCGAATGCGCCTGAAGAGCGTTTGTTGAAGGCTTGGGAAGGTTTGGGTTATTATTCTCGAGTTCGTAATATGCAGGCTGCAGCCCAGCAGATTATGACTGACTTTGGGGGCCAATTTCCAAACACCTATGAAGGAATTTCCAGTTTGAAAGGGATTGGCCCTTACACAGCAGGAGCCATTTCCAGTATCGCTTTTAATTTGCCTGAGCCAGCTGTAGATGGTAATGTTATGCGTGTTTTGGCCCGTCTGTTCGAAGTCAACCATGATATTGGGATTCCAAGTAATCGCAAAATTTTTCAGGCAATGATGGAAATCTTGATTGATCAGGATCGTCCAGGCGACTTTAATCAAGCTTTGATGGATTTAGGGTCTGATATTGAGGCTCCTGTAAATCCCAGACCAGAAGAAAGCCCAGTTAAGGACTTCAGTGCAGCATATCAGAATGGAACCATGGACCGTTATCCAATTAAGGCTCCCAAGAAAAAGCCAGTTCCTATTTATCTAAAAGCCTTGGTGGTAAAGAATAGTCAGGGACAATTTTTGCTTGAAAAAAATGAAAGCGAAAAGCTATTGGCAGGTTTTTGGCATTTCCCACTGGTAGAAGTTGATGATTTTTCGCAAGAAGAGCAGTTTGACCTCTTTCATCAGGTTGCGGAAGAAAGTGTAAACTTTGGCCCCAGTCCAGAGGAGAGTTTCCAGCAGGACTATGACCTAGATGTTGCTTGGTTTGATGTTTATTTTGAGACTGTCAAGCATGTCTTTAGTCATCGTAAATGGCATGTTCAAATTGTAACAGGTCAGGTGAGTGACTACCATGATTTTTCAGATAGGGAAGTTCGCTGGCTTTCACCAGAAGAGTTCAAGAATTACCCACTTGCCAAACCCCAACAAAAAATCTGGCAGGCTTATGCAAAAGCCAACTTAGACAGTAGCCAAGACTAGCTATCGTGTCTTCTTGTTATTTTTTTGGTATAATAGTAGAGAAAAAGGTGAACATATGAAAAAAATACTAATTGTAGATGATGAGAAACCAATCTCGGATATTATCAAGTTTAATATGACCAAGGAAGGTTACGAGGTTGTAACTGCTTTTAACGGTCGTGAAGCGTTAGAGCAATTTGAAGCAGAGCAGCCAGATATTATTATTCTGGATTTGATGCTTCCAGAAATTGATGGTTTAGAAGTTGCTAAGACCATTCGCAAGACAAGTAGTGTACCTATTATTATGCTGTCGGCTAAAGACAGTGAATTTGATAAGGTTATCGGTTTAGAGCTTGGAGCAGATGACTATGTAACCAAACCCTTCTCAAATCGTGAGTTGCAGGCGCGTGTTAAAGCTTTGTTGCGTCGTTCTCAACCTATGCCAGTAGATGGGCAGGAAGCAGAAAGTAAACCTCAACCTATCCAAATTGGGGATTTAGAAATTGTTCCAGACGCCTACGTGGCTAAAAAATATGGCGAAGAACTAGACTTAACCCACCGTGAGTTTGAGCTTTTGTATCATTTGGCATCGCATACAGGTCAAGTCATTACGCGCGAACACTTGCTTGAGACTGTCTGGGGTTATGACTATTTTGGTGATGTCCGTACAGTTGATGTGACTGTCCGACGTCTGCGTGAGAAGATTGAAGATACGCCTAGCCGACCAGAGTATATCTTGACGCGCCGTGGTGTAGGGTATTACATGAGAAATAATGCTTGATTTACTGAAACAAACCATTTTTACCAGAGATTTTATCTTTATCCTGATTTTGTTAGGTTTCATCCTTGTTGTGACTCTTCTATTACTGGAAAATAGACGTGATAATATTCGATTGAAGCAAATCAATCAAAAGGTTAAAGATTTGATTGCAGGAGATTATTCCAAGGTTCTTGATATGCAAGGTGGGTCTGAAATCACCAATATTACCAATAATTTGAATGACTTGTCGGAGGTTATTCGTCTCACTCAGGAAAATCTAGAACAAGAGAGTAAGAGACTAAATAGTATTCTTTTTTATATGACAGATGGGGTTCTTGCGACCAATCGTCGGGGGCAGATTATCATGATTAACGATACAGCCAAGAAGCAACTGGGGCTGGTTAAAGAAGATGTTCTGAATAGAAGCATTTTAGAATTGCTCAAGATAGAAGAAGACTATGAATTGCGTGATTTAATTACCCAAAGTCCAGAATTGTTGCTAGATTCCCAAGACATCAATGGCGAATATCTGAGCCTTCGAGTTCGCTTTGCCTTGATACGTCGAGAGTCTGGCTTTATTTCAGGTTTGGTGGCTGTTTTGCATGATACGACGGAGCAGGAGAAGGAAGAACGCGAACGAAGACTCTTTGTTTCCAATGTTAGCCATGAGTTACGGACTCCTCTGACTAGCGTAAAATCCTATCTTGAAGCCTTGGATGAGGGAGCTTTGTGTGAAACTGTAGCACCAGACTTCATCAAGGTGTCTCTGGACGAAACCAACCGTATGATGCGCATGGTGACGGACCTCCTTCATCTTTCACGGATTGATAACGCCACTAGTCACTTGGATGTGGAACTGATTAACTTCACTGCCTTTATTACTTTTATCCTCAATCGTTTTGACAAGATGAAAGGACAGGAAAAGGAGAAAAAATATGAGTTAGTGAGGGATTATCCTATCAATTCTATCTGGATGGAAATTGATACAGATAAGATGACGCAGGTTGTCGACAATATTTTAAATAATGCCATTAAGTATTCGCCAGATGGGGGTAAAATCACTGTCAGAATGAAGACAACTGAAGACCAGATGATTTTATCCATTTCTGACCATGGTTTAGGCATTCCTAAGCAGGATTTACCACGTATCTTTGACCGTTTTTATCGTGTGGATCGTGCTAGAAGTCGTGCCCAAGGTGGTACTGGTTTAGGACTAGCTATCGCTAAAGAGATTATCAAACAACATAAGGGCTTTATTTGGGCTAAGAGTGAATATGGTAAGGGATCAACCTTTACCATTGTGCTCCCTTATGATAAGGATGCAGTGAAAGAAGAAGTATGGGAGGACGAAATAGAAAACCAGAATGAGTGAAATAGGCTTTAAATACAGTATTTTAGCGTCGGGATCCAGTGGAAATTCCTTTTATCTGGAAACCCCAAAAAAGAAACTTTTAGTGGATGCAGGCTTGTCGGGCAAGAAAATTACCAGCTTACTTGCTGAAATTAATCGCAAGCCAGAAGATTTGGATGCTATCCTGATTACGCATGAACATTCTGACCATATTCATGGAGTAGGTGTTTTAGCTCGCAAGTATGGTATGGATTTGTATGCCAATGAAAAGACCTGGCAGGCTATGGAAAATAGCAAGTATCTTGGCAAGGTGGATTCTTCGCAAAAGCATATCTTTGAAATGGGCAAAACCAAAACCTTTGGAGATATCGACATCGAGAGTTTTGGTGTGAGCCATGATGCAGTCGCACCGCAGTTCTATCGCTTTATGAAGGATGATAAGAGTTTTGTCCTTCTGACAGATACAGGTTATGTTAGTGACCGTATGGCAGGGATTGTCGAGAATGCAGATGGTTATCTTATCGAGTCCAATCATGATGTAGAGATTTTGCGAGCAGGTTCTTACGCTTGGCGACTCAAACAACGAATCCTATCGGATCTTGGTCACCTTTCTAACGAGGACGGTGCTGAAGCCATGATTCGGACGCTAGGAAACCGCACTAAGAAAATCTACCTGGGACATTTGTCTAAAGAGAACAATATCAAGGAGCTGGCTCACATGACCATGGTCAATCAGCTAGCACAAGCTGATCTGGGAGTCGGAGTGGACTTTAAGGTTTATGATACCTCACCAGATACCGCAACACCATTGACAGATATATAAAGAGGCTGGGAAAAAGTCTTTAAAATTAAAGGCTCTTTGTCAATTGTAGTGGGTTGAAGAAAAGCTAAGCTCGAGAAAGGACAAATTTCGTCCTTTCTTTTTTAATGTTCAGAGCGATAAAAATCCGTTTTTTGAAATTTTCAAAGTTTCGAAAACCAAATGCATTGCGTTTGATAAGTTTGATGAGATTATTGGTCGCTTCCAGTTTGGCGTTAGAATAGGGTAGTTGAAGGGCGGTGATGCTTTCTTTAGAAAGATTCTAATAAAAGCCTGAAAGCGAGGATAGGCTAGCTTTAGATTCTTCTCAATGAGTACGCAAAACCTTACTTTAGAAGTAAAACTGTAAGAGATTATAGTGGTACTTTCATTCTTCTTAGCAACTCAAGAGTGTCTCTATAATCTTTTTAGTAGGTAAGCACATACGAAAAGTCGGCGATACAATAGTTTACTACTATGATATTAGCAGAGTTTGATGACTATGTACTCATGAAATCTTTGATTAAATTGCTTCATGGCTTGGCATGACTTACAACTTGCATTAAGTATTGAAGTAGAACAGTCTGGTGGACTGCTTTAGCCGGGATTTAGGAATATAATAACAAATGGTAAAAAAGATTAAGAACGATTTTAGCGTCTAGGGCTTAGTATGAGAAAAAAGTTTTCAATATCAAGCAGTTGTGATAAAATGTAGTTGTTCCATATGATTCTTTTTAATGAGTTGTTTGATCGCTTTTCATTATAGGTCGTATGGGGCTTTTTTCTACACAAAAATAGGCTCCATAAGATCCATAGGGATTTACCCACTATAAATATTACAGAGCCTTTTTTATTAGAATGGCAATTTCCCGGCGAAAGCACCTAATTTTTTCTTAGTCGTTTCATCGATTTGTTTAAGAGCAGAGTTGATGGCTTGAACGGTCATATCAGAAAGGGTTTCGAGGTCTTCTGGGTCAACGACAGCTGGATTGAAGTCAATGCTGACAACTTTCTTATCTCCAGTTAAGGTCGCTTGAACAAGATCTTGAGCAGATTTGCCAACAAATTGCATAGCTGCAAGTTCAGCTTGGCTTTGTTCCATTTGTTTTTGAAGTTTTTGTGCTTGACGCATCATGTTTTGCATGTTCATCATGGTGATTTACAGTTTCCTTTTATCTTATTTTCTTTCCTATTTTATCAATTTTGGGGTTAAAAGTCTAATCTTTTTCTGAGAGAATCTAAGAATTGTGCTTGGGGTAACTTCTCAAAGTAACTTCCATTTAGCTAGCCGAAGTGGAAATTAGTCTAAAACGGATTCTTATGGTGGAATTAAGTATGAGACGTTTGAGTTAGAAATGAGGTCCACTATGACAAAATATAAATACCTTACCCTTTCAGACCGTAATGATATCCAACTAGACTTAGGGCGCGGTGAAATCTTCAAAGCTATCGGGCAACTTATTCTAAAAGACCCGACTACTGTTTCTAAAGAAGTCAAACGAAATAAACAAATTAGAGACTCTACCTCTAACAACCTTTCTTGCCCTCTACTCGATAAAGCTCCCTTTGTCTGTAACGATTGCCACGATATGAAATTGTTCAAAATGAGTCGCAGAAATATTGGACAAGCTGGTAAAATCTTAGCAGACAGTGGTTATCAAGGGATCATGAAGATGTATTCACAAGCGTAAACTCTGAGGAAATCAAACAAACTTAAGCCACTAACTCTTGAAGATAAATCCTATAATCATATGCTATTTAAAGAGAGAATTAAGGTTGAGAATATTTTTGCCAAAGTAAAAACGTTTAAAATGTTTTCAACAACCTCTCGAAATCGACGTAAACGATTTGGATTACGAATGAATTTGATTGCTGGAATTATCAACTGTGAACTAGAATTCTAATTTCGCAGGAAGTCTAATAAAAAACTTTGTACTCTGGAAACCATCGCATGGTTAGCTAGAGTGCAAAGTTTTTTTGAGTCTGGAATATGAAAACAGCAGTTGATTTCAAGAAATAAAAAAGAACAGCCGAAGCTGTCTTTCTATCATTATTTGAGACCGTATTTTTTGTTGAAACGATCCACGCGTCCATCTGCTTGAGTGAACTTTTGACGTCCAGTGTAGAATGGGTGTGAGTCTGATGAAATTTCCACACGGATCAATGGGTAAGTTTCGCCTTCGAACTCAACTGTTTCGTTAGAGCGTTTTGTTGAACCGCTAAGGAATTGGTAACCAGTAGTTGTGTCCATGAAGACAACTGGGCGATATTCTGGATGGATATCTTTTTTCATTTTGCAATATTTCCTTTCTGCCATGGTCTCTTTGCGAGCCATAGATTGTTACCTTACTAGTCTATCAGATTCTGAAAAGTTTGGCAAGTATTTTATCAGTTTTTAAGCAAGTTTTTTAACTTTTGGTAGATGATTTCGTTTTCCTCTAGGCTATAGGAATTAGCACCACTTGCTAGAGGGTGGCCTCCACCATCATGTTCCTTGGCAATTTCATTGATAGGATGAATTTTACTGCGTAAGCGAACGCGGTAGTGGCCATCAGCCTGTTCCACAAAAATTCCCCAGAGACTCACACTGTCAATGCGTCCAGGCGCACCGACAATGGCTGCAGTTTCAGCATCGGTAACATTGAATTGTTTCAAGATTTCTTGACTCAGGATAACGCGAGCTGCACCATTTTCATCCACTTCCAGATGGTCGTAGATGTAGCCTTGAAGTTTCGCAATTTTGTAGCTCATAGTGTCCATTTTGCGAGTGAGGGCCGCAAAGTCAAAGTTTTGTTCTCTCAGAGAGGCAGCCAGGCGGAGGGTGCGTGCAGTGGTAGAAGGGTAGAGGAATCGACCTGTATCACCAACAATTCCTGCAAAGAGCAACTCAGCAGCGCGATCTGACAAGGACAGTTGAGTTGTTTCTGCAAATAAGGTAATCATCTCACTAGCGCTACTTGAACTAGTATCCACCCATGATAGGTCACCGTATACATCATCATTTGGATGGTGGTCAATTTTAATGAGAAAATCACCTTGAATATAGCGTTTATCATCAATACGAGCAGTATTCGCCGTATCACAGACGATGACAAGTGCTCCCTGGTAGGCACTATCTTCAACAAGATCCATCTCAGCCATCCAAGTAAGAGTTGGTTCATCAAAACCAACTGCTTTGATGGTTTTTTCTGGGAAATGATGTTTGAGAAGAGCTTTCAATCCCACCTGACTTCCCAAGGCATCAGGGTCTGGTTTCATATGACGATGAATGATAATCGTGTCGTATTCTTTAATTTTTTCTAAAATTTGATGGCAAATGTCCATAAATAACCTCAATTCTTTCTCATTTCATTGTAGCACAAGAATTTTTATTTTTAAAATGAAAAAGATGTGATATAATGGAGAAAGATAAATTGAGGAGGACGATATGGCATTAGCAAAAATTGTATTTGCCAGTATGACCGGTAATACCGAAGAAATTGCAGATATTGTAGCAGACAAATTACGTGACTTGGGCTTGGATGTCGATGTTGATGAATGTACAACTGTTGACGCTTCAGACTTCTTGGAAGCAGACATCGCTATCGTTGCGACCTATACTTATGGTGATGGAGAATTGCCAGATGAGATGATGGACTTCTACGAAGACCTAGCTGATCTCAATTTGAATGGTAAAATCTACGGAGTGGTTGGTTCAGGTGACACCTTCTACGATGAATTCTGTAAGGCTGTTGATGACTTTGATCGTGTCTTTGTGTCAACAGGAGCAGAAAAAGGTTCAGAGTGTGTTAAAGTTGATCTTTCTGCCGAGGAGGAAGATATTGAACGCTTAGAACAATTCGCAGAAGAATTGGCTGCTAAAGTAGGATAAGCATAAACGTGCGCTGATGCAATCAATCAGTGCATTTTTCTTATCGTGACTTGGGATTTTACTAGCCTATTTAGTGGCTTTTTGATACAATAATTCAAATAAAGGAGGAGACTGTATGGATTTAGATAGTATTCGTCAAGAAATTGATCAAATCGACGACCAAATCGTCAAGCTCTTAGAAGAACGAATGCATTTGGTTGAGGGTGTAGTTGCCTATAAGAAAGCTTCAGGTAAACCGATTTTAGATACTAAGAGAGAAGCGGTTATTTTTGAAAAGGTTAGAAGTCGTGTAGAGGACAAGCGCTATCAGGAGACTATTGTCGCGACTTTTTCGGACATACTCAAACGTTCGCGTGATTATCAGGATAAAAATATCAAATGAAAAAAGAACAATTTTATCCGCTAGGGATTTTTCTAGCTGCTATGTTGGGCGGACTTGTCCGCTATCTAGTTTCCACTTGGTTACCAGCCAGTCCAGATTTTCCTTGGGGAACCCTTCTTGTTAACTATCTAGGTATTTTCTGCTTGGTTTATCTTGTCAAGGGCTATCTGGTCTATAAAGGAACCAGTAAGGGCTTGGTTTTAGCACTAGGTACAGGTTTTTGCGGAGGTCTAACAACCTTTTCCAGTCTCATGCTTGATGTTGTAAAACTGCTTGATACAGGGCGCTATGTTAGCTTAGTCTTGTATCTCATTTTAAGCATTGGTGGTGGCCTGCTCTTAGCCTATTGTCTGGGGAGGAAGAAATGGTAATGGTCTATCTTGCAATTGCTTGTGGTTGCGGAGCTTTAGTGCGCTATTTCTTTTCCCGCTATAATCAATCTTCTAAATTGCCACTTGGAACGCTTATAGCAAATCTTTTAGGGTGTTTTTTGATTGGATTATTCTACAATCATGTGGAGTCTAAGGAAGTCTATGCTATTCTAGCAACAGGATTTTGCGGAGGTTTGACAACTTTTTCGACCTTGAATGACGAACTCCAAAGGTTGCTAAGTGATAAGAAGGTTTTTTATTCTTACCTGACTTTGACTTACCTAGGTGGTTTAGTTGCGATTTTTTTAGGAATTCTGCTATAAATTTCTTTACTTTTTTGTGGAAATTTGGTAAACTGTATCTTGTGTGTAATGGACGCACAAAAATACAGTTTATCCGCTGAGGAAGATTCCTCAAGATTGACAAAGATAGGAGAATAAAATGAATCCATTAATCCAAAGCTTGACTGAAGGTCAACTTCGTACTGATATCCCATCATTCCGTCCTGGTGACACTGTTCGTGTACACGCGAAAGTTGTCGAAGGTAACCGTGAACGTATCCAGATTTTTGAAGGTGTTGTTATCGCACGTAAAGGTGCTGGCATTTCTGAAAACTACACAGTTCGTAAAATCTCTAACGGTGTAGGTGTTGAGCGTATCTTCCCAATCCACACTCCACGTGTTGAAAAGATCGAAGTTGTTCGTTACGGTAAAGTACGTCGTGCGAAATTGTACTACTTGCGTGCTCTTCAAGGTAAGGCAGCTCGTATCAAAGAAATCCGTCGTTAATTCGACTAAAAAACTCTGCTCATTTAGCAGAGTTTTTATCTAGCTCCCTTAGTTCAATGGATATAACAACTCCCTCCTAAGGAGTAGTTGCTGGTTCGATTCCGGCAGGGGGCATGTAATTAGATACTAAAAACCGCTCAGCTGAGCGGTTTTCGTATATTTTTCCCTTTTACAGTACCCATGTACGGATGGCATGGGCAACGCCAGATTCATCATTAGATTTAGTGATGTATTTGGCGATTTTTTTGATTTCTGGATTTCCATTTTCCATGACAACGGGGTTGCCAACGACTTCCAGCATGGCACGGTCATTTTCTTCGTCCCCGATCGCCATAGTTTCATCTTTGGTCAATCCGAGTTTTTCAGCTAAGTGAGTAATGGCTGAACCCTTGTCAACATTCTTTTTAAGGAGTTCGAGGTAGAAAGGAGCAGATTTGTTGATAGAGTAGCGTTCGTAAAATTCGGCTGGGATTTTTTCAATCGCAGCATCGAGGATTTCTGGCTCATCTATGAACATACACTTGACAATTTCTTTGTCAGCCATTTCTTCAGGTGTACGGTAGAAAATTGGCATGCTGACGAGGGTTGATTCGTGCACTGTGTATTTTCCGATATTGCGATTGGCTGTGTAGATGCCGTCCTTGGTAATAGCGTGCATGTGGACACCGAGCTTACGACTGAGAAATTCCATATCAAGATAATCCTCATAAGTCAAGGATTCGCTGATAATCTCATGCCCTGTAGCAGTTTCTTGGACAAGGGCACCATTGAAGGTCACAACATAGTCACCCTCGTCTCTCAACTGTAAGTCGTCCAGAAGTTTGGCAACACCTGCGATAGGGCGGCCAGTTGCAATGACGACTTTGACACCAGATTCTTTGGCATCTTGGATGGCAGAAAAGACTTCAGGAGTAATTTCCTTTTGGCTATTGACTAGGGTTCCGTCAATATCGACGGCGATTAGTTTAATACTCATAAATTTCCTCTTCTAGTTTTTATTTGAGTTAAAATGATCGTTCTCAATCAAGTGTAGAAATTGTTGGGTAATGCTTGCGAAGATACTGTTTTGGTCCAACATTTCTTTCGGGAAATAAAAACGATTATCTCCGTGACGGCTACCAGCAAGGGATTGGACAATAGGAGACAGGCTAGAGAGTTCGGCTAGTTCTCCATTCTTTTGTAAAATCTCAATCTGTGTCCGTGGATTTTCAGATTCGGGACGATAGATATCATAAGGGAGGTCAAAGTTCTTATGAATAGCAGTGTAGTAGTCGGGATCAAAGCCGATATCCTCAACCAATTTTCTCATGCTAGCGAGTTGGTCTTGATCTTCTTGTGAAAAGGTAATGGATTTAAAGACCTTGCGGTTGACAAAGCGTTGCGACAAATCTGCGAGAATCTTGTCAGGACTGGTCATCCAGAGTTGGAAGTAGGTATTCATCACACCATCATCCAGAGCTAGATAGTCAGACAAGGTCACATTTTTTTCAAAGAATGGCAGGAGGTGTGGAGAAGTTCGTGCAAAGAAGTCCTTGTCCTCAGGATAGAGTTCCTTGGCGCGTTTGAGGAGATTCTGCAGGAGAACTTCCATAGCGCGTGTTGCTGGGTGGAAATAAACCTGCATGTACATCTGGTAACGACTGAGGACGTAGTCTTCGATAGCATGCATGCCATTGCGCTGAAAGGCGATACCATTTGCGACAGGACGAATGACTCGGAGGATGCGAGTCAGGTCAAATTCCCCATAAGATGCTCCCGTAAAATAGGAGTCACGCAAGAGATAGTCCATGCGGTCTGCATCAATTTGACTGGAAATGAGTTGCACGACCTGCTTGTTAGGATAGGTATGGTCAATGACACTGGCAACCTTTTCTGGGAAATCAGGTGCCACTTGTAGCAGGACTTGATGAATTTCCGTCTCAGGACTTTGGATAATCTCCTGAGTAATGGCTTCATGGTCTGTATCAAAGAGATGTTCAAAAGTATGGGAGTAGGCACCATGCCCAAGGTCGTGTAGGAGAGCAGCGGTCATGGTCAAGAGGGACTCGGCAGGATTCCATTCTTCTGGATATTTTTCTTCAAAAATCTCTGTGATGCGTCGTGCAATTTCATAGACCCCTAGACAGTGGGAGAAGCGGCTGTGCTCCCCACCGTGGAAGGTATAACTGGAAGTTCCCAGTTGCTTGATCCGGCGCAAACGCTGAAATTCTTTTGTATTAATCAAGTCATAGATGATTTGATTATCGACATGGATGTAGTTGTGAACTGGGTCACGGAATACTTTTTCGTTCATATGACCATTATAGCAAAAAGCTAGAGTTTTTGGTAAAATAGTAGGACAAGAGACAAGAAAGAGGACTTGATGTGAAGATTAGGATGCGAAATACGATTCAGTTTGATGAGCAGTTGGAAGTGATTGACCAGCTTTATGACGTGGAAGTGCATGAAAAAGGAGATTATAGCTACCTGCTTTTCTATAATGGGGAAAAGGAAAAAGTGGTTATTAAATTTCATGGTCAAGAACTTGTGATGAGCCGATTTTCCAATCCCAAGACCATTATGCGCTTTTTAAAGGATAGTGATAGTTTAGCCTATATTCCCACACCTATGGGCATGCAGGAGTTTATCATCCAAACGAGCCATTATGAAGTTGATGGGCAAAAGATTCATTTAGATTATCAACTACAAAATCAAGAGGGACAACCCTTTGCCAGCTATCAATTGGAAATTACTTGGGGCTAGGCTCATGTCTTTTTCAAATTTAGCTAGCTATCTTCTTGGATTGGCTCCCTAGTGTGGTAGATTAGGGATAATATCCAAATTTCATACAGCAGTTATATTGTTATGTACATAGAGATTAGTTTTGTACTAGTCTCTTTTTCTTTATTTTACCGAATTTCACGAAGACTATTGGTTGGATAATCCTCTCAAATATGGTATACTCATTACTGTAAAAGGAGATGGATGCCTAGATGCTGAAAACACAAGAAATTGCCGATAAATATGGTATAACAAGACAGACATTGAATAATTGGATGCAAAAAGGAATAATTTCCCAACCTCGAAAAAATAATCGTTCTGCTTATGAATGGGAAGAAGAAAATGAACAAGAGATTATGAGAGTAATTTCGGAAGAAACTCCTGTAAAATACCATGTTTCAAATAGAGAGTTATTAAAAATTGGAAATCGACGTTATCTTGGAAGTAAACAAAGGATGCTTGATTTCATATTAAAGACAGTGTCAGAAAATATTGGAAGTATCGATAGTGTAGCGGATATATTTGGTGGGACAGGTGTTGTTGCAGACTTATTTAGAAAACAGAATAAAAAAGTTATAGTGAATGATATACTCTATAGCAATTTCGTTTCTTTTCAAACTTGGTTTTCGAATGAGAATGTAGACATTCATAAAGTTTCTCATATAATTGATGAATTAAATAATTTACCTCCTAAAAAGGGTTATGTTTCTAAGAATTTTGGTGGTGCATATTTTTCTGAAGAAAATGCTGGAAAGATTGACTCAATTCGTGAAGAAATTGAAAAATATAAATCTGGTAACCAGAGAGAATATTTCATGTTACTAACCAGTCTATTGTATGCTATGGATAAAGTGGCTAATACTGTAGGTCATTATGACGCTTATAGGAAAAAAATGGATTATTGTAAGGAAATATATTTAAGAGTCCCTGAGTATAATGAAAACAATCAGAATGAAATTTATAATAAAGATGCCAATAAATTAGTTAAAGAAATTTATGCAGATCTTGTTTATATTGATACTCCATATAATTCCCGTGGCTATGAAAATGCCTACCATGTTTTAGAAAATATTGCTGAATGGAAAAAACCAGATGTAGAAGGTGTAGCGAAAAAAGCAGTCAATCGTTCAGAAAAAGGCTCGGATTATACAAAAAGTAAAGCTCCTCAAGCTTTTGAAGATTTAATTCTAAACATTAATGCTAAGTATATATTGGTTAGCTATAACAATATGAATAAAAAAGGTAATTCCCGTTCAAATGCCAAGATTTCAAACGAAGAAATAATTGAGATTTTATCAAAACGAGGTAAGGTTCAAGTATTTGAAACTGATTTCTCACCTTTCACAACTGGTAAGTCTAAAATTGAAAATCACAAGGAATTGCTATATTTATGCATAATTTCTCCAGAGAAAAAAAAAGAAAAAAAGTTAATTAAGAGCGCTCTTAACTATACTGGAGGAAAGTATAAATTACTTCCTCAGTTATTACCTCTTTTTCCTGAAAGCTACAATAATTTTATTGATTTATTCTCTGGTGGAGCAACGGTGGCAGTTAATCTTGCTAATATTAATAAATCAAAAACGAAAAAGTATATCGTCAATGATATAAGTGAGGAAGTAATTGATTTTTATAAATATTTGGGAAGTCAAAAAGATGTAACGGTATTTTTGGATAAAGTAGAGAAAGCTATAGAAGTTTATAAACTTTCGAACACACAGAAATATAGCTATGCTCACTACGGTGTAAACAGCTCTACAGGACTGGGGGCGTATAATAAAGAAGCTTTTCTAAAACTTCGTCAAGACTACAATAAGAAAAATTATAATAAATTTGATAAGGAAGTGTTATTTTATCTATTAATTGTATTTGGTTTTAACAATCAAATAAGATTTAATAATAAAGGAGAGTACAATCTTCCTGTAGGTAAGCGTGATTTTAACGCTAATATGAAATCTAAACTAATTACGTTCATTCAAGGTTTACAAAATTACAATTTTGTTATCCAATCTTGTGATTTTCGTAAAACTATGAATCAAGTAAATAAAGGAGATTTTGTATATGCAGATCCTCCTTATCGCATTACTACTGCCGCTTACAATGAAAATGGTGCGTGGACATTAAAGGATGATTTGGATTTGTTTAAGTATTTAGATAGCATAAACGATAAGGGAGCTTATTTTGCTCTTTCTAATGTTGTCATTCATAACAATAAAGAAAATAAAGAATTGATGAAATGGGCTTCAAAGTATAATTTACATGTATTAGATTACCATTACAATAATAGTAATTATCAGTCTAAGGCGAAAATGAGTAATACTGTTGAAGTCTTGATTACAAACTATAATTCGAAAGGTGATATATGAGGCTAAAAGAGTCAACAAGCATTTTTAATATGGGTGATACGAGTATTCGTGTTAAAGAAGTTGTCCCTATCTACAAACAGATTTTAAAAACTCTTCAAAAGCATAATCAGTCAAATCAGAAATGGAACAATGAAAGTCAAGCAAGTTTTTATTCATCAGTTTTAAGTGATTTTGCAAAAGTTGAAACAGAGGATGGAATTAACCTTTTTGGGAATTTGAATAGAAATGAAATAACTGGTTTAGACAAAAGAGGGAGAACTCTAACAAATGCTCTTGTGAAAATTGGTTTTATTAACTATGACAGAAAATTATCTCAAGTTGGGTTGAATTATATTTTTGAAACAGAGCAAGCTTTTGATAAATTAGAAGAACTTTTTGGTTTAACAATTGATAATCTTGTTTATTTTAGGCAATTATTGAAGCTTCGTATATATGATAGCAACTCTGATAAATACTTCTATAATTTCCGTTTTGCTCTTGCTTTTTTGAACAGATATAGTAAAGTTCCTGTTAAAGATTTTCTATGGATAGTAGAAAGCATTAAGCCAAACTTTTCAGAAGAAAAAATCAAAGCGATTATCAATAATTACCAATCTGTTTATGATAACAATAAAACTTTTGAACAGTATAGAGATGAAGAATTTGCTAATCATATATTGATCCCTGAAAGAGTGTCTGAAGCCCACAAAATGTTTGAAATTGAAGATTTTTCGGATGCAAACTTCAAAAAACTTTTTCCAAATCGAAAGAATAGTAATAAGAGTTTAGAATATAAAAGTTTTGTTCTTTCAATTATAAAATTTATAGAAGAAAAGACAGAACAGTCATTAGAAGAAATGATGAGTCTTTCTAAACAAGATGCTATTAAGAAAGCTTTTGGAGACGGTAAGGCTGTTTTCAAATATAAAAATAAAGATTCTATTCAAGAATTTATAACTAAAAACAGTGATAATTCATTGCTATCAGGTCAATATTTGGATATATATTATACGTTTGCATGGTCTAAGCATAATGATTTGATTAAAGAATACAGTGATATGTGTAAAAGAATATTTTCTTTATCTGGAGTAATCAGCTTTAATCAAGGAGTTGTATCGCTTGGTCAGCCTTGGATTTTCCCTAAACTTTTTTCTCTACTAAATGATAATTTTAATATATCTGGTGAAGAAAGTTATGAAGAATATGAAAATAATATAAAAAGTTCTTTTTATCAAGATATTTGCCTATCAGATATTTTAGAGTTATCTAATAGGCAAGTCTTAGAAATACAAAATCAGATTGCAGAAGAGTTTGGCATTCCTGATATTGCAAATATCAAACAATTTGTAGCAGACAAACAGGAAAGAGAATTTAGGGAATTTGTTGAACAGGAATTTGATATCACTAAAGTATCTGAAATTTTGAGTTTCATTTCTCAAAGAAATGATAAGAAGGTTCAAGAGCTTGTTACGGATAATGCTTTAGTTCCTACTATTTTCGAATATATATTGGCTATTGCATGGTATTATATATCAGGTAAGAGGTTTCAACTTAGAAAATCCATGCAGTTAACATTTTCTGCTGATAACCTACCACTATCACATGCTGGAGGTAATAAAGGGGATATTGAGATTGAATATAGCGATAAAATGCTTTTACTTGAAGCGACATTAATGGATAAATCAACTCAAAAACGTGGTGAGTTAGAGCCAGTTATACGTCATTCTGTAAATTTAGCATTATCTACTAATAAACCGTTGCAAACAATATTTGTAGCTAATGAAGTAGATGATAATGTAGTTAATATTTTTAGAGCTACATCATTTATTCAGTTGAATGGAACATTAACAAAAGGTAGTGTAAAAGGGTTAAATATATTCGCTTTAACGATTCCAGAAATTATAAATATTTTGGATAAGAAGATTAATGAGCAGAGAATTTTTGATAGTTTAGATGATTTTTCAGATATGGATCTTCACAGAATAGAAAATGGTTGGCGTGAAAAGATAGTGTCTGAAATTTTAGCATAGTCTGTAGGAAATTCGAGTAATTATAGGGTTTTGTATAAGATAATTTGATGTATAAAGGTTTGTATTCAATGATTCAAAGAGGCTCAGAGTTTAGAAAATGGGATTTACATATTCATTAATCAAGAATGAAGGTGAGATTTTAGCTAAAATTGAGACATTTGAGAAACAAAGGGACAACTTCAATAAGTTAAAAGAAGAAATTATTTCGAAATATAAGGAATACTCTAATATTAGAACTGAATCGTTGAATAATTTCAAAATTGAAGATGATAGTGGAGATAATTTAAAGATTTCAGTCAATTTCTCTTTAATTGATTTAGATACTGAATTTGATTATGTGAGTGCTCGAGGTCGTTCGAAGCAAGACTTTATAGAAAAAAATGATAGATTCTTTTGATGAAGTTGTCGATTCAGTATTTTATGAGGATAGTCTTGTATTTAATGGAAACAGGGACAAATTCAGTCATATTGAACATTTCTTCACTACTAATTTTTACGAATATAGTTTTGAGATTGAATATCAAGGTGATAAATTTGAGCAGATGTCTCCTGGTAAAAAAGCGTTTATTGTATTAAAATTAATATTAGAGTTTTCAGATAGTAAAATCCCCGTATTAATTGACCAGCCTGAAGATAGTTTAGATAACAGAGCAATATATAGTGAATTGACAAAATACATCAAAAAACTAAAAAGAATCGACAAATAATCATAGTTACTCACAATCCTAATATAGTTGTATCTGATGATGCGGAAAATATTATTGTAGCTAATCAGCAATCTGATAATTCTCCGAATCAAAATGGTAAGAAGTTTGATTATGTAAATGGTGCTTTAGAGAACCGTAATAATGATTCTACATCTGAATTCATACTTCAAAAATACAACATCAGGGAACATGTATGTGATATTTTGGAAGGTGGAGAAGACGCCTTTATTAAGAGGGAAAATAAATACAGTATTAATGGCTGATAATAATTGTATTAATTAAAATGGAGAGCATTAATTTATAAAAGACACATGTTTATTTCTAGCAAACAGACTTTTTAAGGAGTTAGGATTGGTCATTGGACTGCCGGGTAATGTGTGGTATAATAAAAGTTATGGAAATTGAAAAAACCAATCGTATGAATGCGCTCTTTGAATTTTATGCAGCGCTTTTGACAGACAAGCAAATGAATTATATCGAGCTCTACTACGCTGATGATTACAGCCTTGCTGAGATTGCCGAGGAATTTGGTGTTAGTCGTCAGGCTGTCTATGATAATATCAAGCGGACAGAAAAAATTCTGGAAGATTATGAGATGAAATTGCACATGTACTCGGACTACATTGTCCGAAGTCAGATTTTTGACCAGATTTTAGAGCGCTATCCCAAGGATGACTTTCTGCAGGAGCAGATAGAAATTTTAACAAGCATTGATAATAGAGAATAAGAGGAAGAAAAATGGCATTTGAAAGTTTAACAGAACGTTTGCAGAACGTCTTTAAAAATCTACGTAAAAAAGGAAAAATCTCTGAATCTGATGTCCAAGAGGCAGCCAAAGAAATTCGCTTGGCCTTGCTTGAGGCCGACGTTGCCTTGCCTGTTGTAAAGGACTTTATCAAGAAAGTTCGTGAGCGTGCAGTCGGGCATGAGGTCATTGATACCCTTAATCCTGCGCAACAGATTATTAAAATCGTTGATGAGGAACTGACAACCGTTTTAGGTTCTGATACGGCAGAAATTATCAAGTCACCTAAGATTCCAACCATCATCATGATGGTCGGTTTGCAGGGGGCTGGAAAAACAACCTTTGCCGGTAAATTGGCCAACAAACTCAAGAAGGAAGAAAATGCCCGTCCTTTGATGATTGCGGCGGATATTTATCGCCCTGCTGCTATTGATCAGCTTAAGACCTTGGGACAACAGATTGATGTGCCTGTCTTCGCTCTTGGAACAGAGGTTCCAGCTGTGGAGATTGTTCGTCAAGGTTTGGAACAAGCCCAAGCCAATCATAACGACTATGTTTTGATTGATACGGCAGGTCGTTTGCAGATTGATGAGCTTTTGATGAATGAACTTCGTGACGTAAAAGCATTGGCTCAACCAAACGAAATTCTGCTCGTCGTTGATGCCATGATTGGTCAAGAAGCGGCCAATGTTGCGCGTGAGTTTAATGCTCAGTTGGAAGTTACTGGGGTCATCCTTACCAAGATTGATGGCGATACTCGTGGTGGTGCGGCTCTATCTGTTCGTCACATTACTGGAAAACCAATTAAGTTCACTGGTACAGGTGAAAAGATTACGGACATTGAGACCTTCCACCCAGACCGTATGTCTAGCCGTATCCTTGGCATGGGGGATATGCTCACTTTGATTGAGAAAGCTTCTCAGGAATACGATGAGCAAAAAGCCCTTGAAATGGCTGAGAAGATGCGTGAAAACACTTTTGATTTCAATGATTTCATCGATCAGTTGGATCAGGTGCAAAACATGGGGCCGATGGAAGACTTGCTCAAGATGATTCCAGGTATGGCCAACAACCCAGCCCTTCAAAACATGAAGGTAGATGAACGCCAGATTGCTCGTAAACGTGCTATTGTGTCTTCCATGACACCTGAAGAACGTGAAAATCCAGATTTGTTAAATCCAAGCCGTCGTCGTCGTATTGCCGCAGGTTCTGGAAATACTTTTGTAGAAGTCAATAAATTTATCAAAGACTTTAACCAAGCTAAACAACTCATGCAGGGTGTTATGTCTGGGGATATGAACAAAATGATGAAGCAAATGGGAATCAATCCAAACAACCTTCCTAAAAATATGCCAAATATGGGAGGAATGGATATGTCTGCCCTTGAAGGAATGATGGGACAAGGCGGTATGCCTGACCTGTCAGCTCTCGGAGGAGCAGGAATGCCAGATATGAGCCAGATGTTTGGTGGCGGACTAAAAGGTAAAATCGGTGAATTTGCCATGAAACAGTCTATGAAACGCATGGCGAATAAAATGAAGAAAGCTAAGAAGAAACGCAAGTAAGACAAGAGATTGAGCCAAATAAAGCAAATATTATAACAAAATGCATAGTATCAAGGTTTATGTGAATACCTGATATTATGCGTTTTTTGATTTTAATAATTTTGTTAAGACACTTTTATTATGATATACGAAAAAGAGTCTGGGACAAAAGTCTAACCTTAAATATAAAAAGCGAACAAAACAAGTTATCTGACACTCAGAATTCTGTCTTGTTCGCTTTTTTGTCTAACCTATCGATTTTAAAAATTTATAATAAAGAATTCCTAAAATCAAAATCTTTTTGTCCCAGACTCTTAGGTGTATTTAGATTCTTAATCTTTATTTTCGTATGGCAAGATCAAGTTCAAGATGATCCCTGTCTTGGCTGATAGGGCAGTACCTGAAAGGGTAACTGGATCGAGTTTAAGGATAGCACCTCCAAGTCCAAGAACCAACATAGCACTTGCGATGATTAGGTTACGCATTTGAGCGAAATCAACACGTTCTTTGATCAAGACTTTCAAACCGTTGCTGGCTATAACTCCATAGAGTAGGATTGACATCCCACCAAGTACAGTTGACAAAGAGCCTAAAAAAGGAACCATAACGGTTCCTAATATTATTAATTACTTGCTCCAGATGTAGCGTCTGCGCCACCACCGTGACCTCCAGCATCACCTGCATCAGAAGCTCCAGATGTCGCATCTGCTCCGCCATGACCTCCAGCAGGAGCTGCAGCATTTCCACCAACTAAACGTTGACCAGTTGTATTGAGGTACCAGTCAAGCCATGGTTGGAAATTAAAGATAATCTCATTAATTCCAGCATATGAACCATCTGGATAGTACATTGCTTGGTAATTATGGGTATTAATAACACCTTCAGGTGTTCCCGGAACAATTGTACGGACATATTCTTGATCCCCGTTACGCAATACGCCGACAACCCATTCAACGTTTTTCATTCTAGAATCTGGCAATGTACCATGTACTGTTGCTAATCGGTTTCCTGATTGAGCACGTACACGTTTACCAAACATTGTATCTGGATCTTGGTGGGCGTTATTAAAGTATAAGAATTGATTGTTATCATCTGCAAATGTCAATTCAAATGGCATTGCCTTCAAGAACATGTCAATTTGGTTAACCGTTAAGATACCGTGGTCTAATTTAACGTAAGTATCTCCAGAAACAGCTCCTACAAGCTCAGCAGCTTTTTCTACCCATTCAGGATCATCTGGATCAACACCTTGAATTGTAGTTGCGATTGGATTTGTACAATATAAATCTTCTGGTGCAATTGGTTTTGGTTTTTTCAATTTTGAAACGACTCCCACATATTTTACAAAGTTGTCTAAACATGTTTCAAGGAAATTAACAGTTCCTTCATTTGTGATATTTCCATTAACATCAAATGCTTCTTTAGCTTTACCAAGAAGGAATTCATTTCCTGGAAGAGTGTAGGCATTGACACCTGGAGCGTCAAGAATCTTACGAAGGTGAACTTGAGCACGAGAAGTACCTTGGTCGTAGTAAGAAGCTCCCACAATCATGACTGGTTTGTTTTCAAATGGATGAACTTCGTATGATAGCCATTCAAGAACAGATTTTAGGGAAGCTGAGATTGTATGGTTGTGTTCAGGAGTAGCTATAATAACACCATCAGCACGAGTAATTTTGTTATATAAATAACGTAATTGGAAACTTTCGTCCCATTTTTCGTCTTGGTTAAACATTGGAACTTCGTCAATTTCGAGGACTTCTAATTCAAATTTGAGTTTGAAGTGACGACGGATGAATTCTAAGAGTTTACGGTTATATGATTGATCGTAGTTTGATCCTACAAGTCCAACAAATTTCATTCTTTTTGGTCTCCTATCTTACAAATTTTCCCAGTCAAAGTCTTCAGCATCTTTGCGAAGTAGGGCTTGTGCGTTGCGCAATTTTTCTGTAATTTTTACAAAGATACGGAAGTCGTCAAAAGTGGCATCCAGTTTTTTAATAACATCAAGATCTACTAGATCTCCACTTGGATTAAAGGCTTGAAGAGAATGTGAAAGCAAGAATTCATCTGGAAGGACACTTGCTTTAATTTCTGGTGCGTTTAAGATTTGGCGAAGTTGTAATTGGGCGCGTGATGAACCAAGTGTACCGTAAGAAGCACCTGTAATCATAATTGGTTTGTTCAAGAGTGGGTAAATACCATAAGACAACCAAGCAAGAGCGCTCATCAAAATAGCTGGGATAGAGTGGTCGTACTCAGGAGTACCGATAATAACACCATCTGCCTCTTCGATTTTAGCAGCAATTTCCAGAATTTCAGCAGGTACTTGCTTGTCAGCTGGTTTATTGAAGACAGGAATGTCTTTGATTTCAACAAGTTCAATTTCAGCTTTTTCAGCAAAGTGTTTTTGCATGTATTGAAGCAATTGACGGTTTGTAGAACGTTTTGAATTTGTTCCAACAATAGCAATAAGTTTTAACATGAGATTTCCTTTCTCTTTTTACATAATACAATTTTAAAACTCCATTGAAACAGTTGTCTCTATAGAGTAGGAATTCCTGAAGAACAGCTTAGGTGGCCTTCTTTATCGATTAGAATCGCTTCGATTCCCTCCAAACTTTCTACTTGCCAAAGGATAGAAGCAGGTCTTTCTCCAAAGAGTCGAGTTGTCCAGATTTCACCATCAACTGACTTATCAGAGATGATTGTGAGACTAGCGAGTTCTGTTTCAACAGGATATCCTGTCTGACTGTCAAAAATGTGATGGTAATCTTTTCCATCGACTGTCAGGTGACGTTCATAAATGCCTGAAGTCACGACAGATTGATTGACAACGGGGATGGTCATTAAGTGATTTCCCCGAGGATTGGCTGGGTCTTGAATCCCGATTTGCCAAGGCTGATTTCCTCTTGCCTGATTTTTTCCAATAGTCAGGATATTCCCTCCCAGATTAATCAGGGCAGAAGTCACTCCCTCTGCTCTCAGAAATTGGGCAACCTTATCTGCACTATATCCTTTGGCTAGACAACCTAGATCAATCTTCATTCCTTTCTGCTTCAAGAATACAGTAGAAGTAGAAGAATCTAACTCGATATAATGAGGATTGATTAGAGGGAGCACCGATTCAATTTCTTGAGGCTGAGCGACCTTGGCATCTGAAAAACCGATGCGCCAGGTTTGAATTAAGGGACCAATGCTGATGTTGAGATGACTAGAGGGAGCTAGGCTATGCTCTAATCCAAGTGAAATCAGTTCAAACAAATCAGGATGAACTTTGACTGGAGCTATTCCAGCTTGATGATTGATTTCCATCAACTCCGATTCTTGGCTATTGGCATTGAAACGGTATTCAAGCTCTTTAAGCAAATCAAAGGATTTTTGGAGCAAGATATCAGCTTGCTCATCTACTAATGAAATAGTGATAGTAGTCCCCATTAGGCGTTCGGAATGTGAACTAAGAGGCAAGCTACCAACTCCTTTCTCTTATGAAAAGAAGGCTGAAATATAGTAAATTTATATTAAATTTAACCCCTTACATTTTCTTTCCATGATACTAGCATACCATAAAGTCAGCGTTTTCACAAATAAAATTTGTAAAGATGTCAAGAAATATGCTCAGAAAATAAAGAGTAATTGTAAGAAAGGCTGATAAAATACAGATTATTTACATTTTTTTACAAAAAAATCGGGAAAATTAGCTAAACTCTTGTAAACGCTAACAGTAAATGTTATACTAGAAGGGTAAATTTAAAATTGAAGGTAGGAATTTTTCTATGAGTAAAATCGTTGTAGTTGGTGCTAACCACGCTGGTACAGCATGTATTAATACTATGTTGGATAATTTTGGAAATGAGAACGAAATCGTTGTATTTGACCAAAACTCTAACATCTCTTTCCTTGGATGTGGAATGGCCCTTTGGATTGGTGAACAAATTGACGGTGCTGAAGGCTTGTTCTATTCTGATAAAGAAAAATTGGAAGCTAAAGGTGCTAAGGTTTACATGAACTCACCAGTTCTTTCAATCGACTATGATAACAAAGTAGTTACAGCAGAAGTTGAAGGGAAAGAGCACAAAGAATCATACGAGAAATTGATTTTCGCTACAGGTTCTACACCAATCTTGCCACCAATCGAAGGTGTTGAAATTGTTAAAGGAAACCGCGAATTTAAAGCAACTCTTGAAAATGTACAATTCGTTAAATTGTACCAAAACGCTGAAGAAGTTATCAATAAACTTGCTGACAAGAGCCAGCACCTTGACCGTATCGCCGTTGTTGGTGGTGGTTACATCGGTGTTGAACTTGCTGAAGCCTTTGAACGTCTTGGAAAAGAAGTTGTCCTTGTTGATATCGTTGATACTGTTTTGAACGGTTACTATGATAAAGACTTCACACAAATGATGGCGAAGAACTTGGAAGACCACAACATCCGCTTGGCGCTTGGTCAAACTGTTAAAGCAATTGAGGGTGACGGTAAAGTTGAACGCTTGATTACTGATAAAGAAACTTTCGACGTGGATATGGTTATCCTTGCAGTTGGTTTCCGTCCAAACACTGCCCTTGCTGATGGTAAGATTGAACTCTTCCGTAACGGTGCCTTCCTTGTAGACAAGAAACAAGAAACATCTATCCCAGGTGTATTTGCCGTTGGTGACTGTGCAACTGTTTATGACAATGCTCGTAAAGATACTAGCTATATTGCTCTTGCTTCAAACGCTGTACGTACTGGTATCGTTGGTGCATATAACGCTTGTGGACATGAATTGGAAGGAATCGGTGTGCAAGGTTCAAATGGTATCTCAATCTACGGTCTTCACATGGTTTCAACTGGTTTGACACTTGAAAAAGCGAAAGCTGCTGGTTACAACGCAACTGAAACAGGCTTTAACGATCTTCAAAAACCAGAATTCATGAAACATGATAACCATGAAGTAGCGATTAAGATTGTCTTTGACAAAGATAGCCGTGAAATCCTTGGCGCTCAAATGGTATCACGTGATTCTGCAATCAGCATGGGAATCCACATGTTCTCACTTGCTATCCAAGAGCATGTAACAATTGATAAATTGGCATTGACAGACCTCTTCTTCTTGCCACACTTCAACAAGCCATACAACTACATCACAATGGCTGCACTTACAGCTGAAAAATAAAATTTGATGAACTATCTGGCCTTAAGTTAAGGTCAGATAGTTTTTTAGCCAATCTGTACCCATACAATTATTCTTTTTTTATCTTGTGATTCCTTCTGTTCTGAATTAAAATGAAATGGTAGCTACCAATATAAATGATGAGGAAAAAGAAATGACTGAAAATCGTTATGAACTAAATAAAAACTTGGCACAGATGCTCAAAGGTGGGGTTATCATGGACGTTCAGAATCCTGAACAGGCCCGTATTGCAGAAGCTGCTGGTGCGGCAGCTGTGATGGCCTTGGAGCGGATTCCAGCTGATATTCGTGCAGCTGGTGGAGTTTCCCGCATGAGCGATCCAAAGATGATTAAGGAAATCCAAGAAGCGGTTAGTATTCCAGTGATGGCCAAGGTCAGAATCGGGCATTTTGTTGAAGCTCAGATTTTAGAGGCCATTGAGATTGACTATATCGACGAGAGTGAAGTTTTATCTCCAGCAGACGACCGTTTCCATGTGGACAAAAAAGAATTCCAAGTTCCTTTTGTTTGTGGGGCTAAGGACTTGGGTGAAGCCTTGCGACGTATTGCTGAGGGTGCCTCTATGATTCGTACCAAAGGAGAACCAGGTACAGGAGATATCGTCCAAGCTGTTCGCCATATGCGTATGATGAATCAGGAAATTCGCCGCATTCAAAATCTACGTGAGGACGAACTTTATGTTGCTGCCAAGGAATTGCAAGTCCCTGTAGAATTGGTTCAATATGTCCATGAGCATGGAAAATTGCCAGTTGTAAACTTTGCGGCTGGAGGCGTTGCAACGCCAGCAGATGCGGCATTAATGATGCAATTAGGGGCAGAGGGTGTCTTTGTCGGCTCAGGTATTTTCAAGTCAGGAGATCCTGTTAAACGAGCGAGTGCCATTGTCAAAGCGGTAACTAACTTCCGTAATCCTCAAATTCTAGCTCAAATCTCTGAAGATCTAGGGGAAGCCATGGTTGGTATCAATGAAAATGAGATCCAAATCCTCATGGCTGAGCGAGGGAAATAGATGAAAATTGGAATATTGGCCTTGCAAGGGGCCTTTGCAGAACATGCAAAAGTGTTGGATCAATTAGGTGTCGAGAGTGTTGAAATCAGAAATTTAGAGGATTTTCAGCAACATCAGAGTGACTTGTCAGGTTTGATTTTACCTGGAGGAGAGTCTACAACCATGGGCAAACTCTTACGCGACCAGGACATGCTGATTCCCATTCGAGAAGCCATTCTATCTGGCTTACCAGCCTTTGGAACCTGTGCAGGCTTGATATTGCTGGCTAAGGAAATTACTTCTCAGGAAGAAAGTCATCTTGGAACTATGGATATGGTGGTCGAGCGCAATGCCTATGGGCGCCAACTAGGAAGTTTCTACACGGAAGCAGAATGTAAGGGAGTCGGTCAGATTCCAATGACCTTTATCCGTGGTCCAATTATCAGCAGTGTTGGAGAGGGTGTAGAAATTCTAGCAACAGTTGAAGATCAAATCGTTGCAGCCCAAGAAAAAAATATGTTGGTAACTTCTTTTCATCCAGAATTGACTGATGATGTTCGCTTGCACCAGTACTTTATCAATATGTGTGACAAAAAGATAGTGGAATAAAAAGTGATAAATCAAGTTTTGATTCGCTTTTTCCAAAGAATCATTTTTTAAGTCATCTGACAGTATTCTGTGATTTTAGATTTATTTACGATAAATTAGAAAAGAATGATTGTTTTGACTTAGGGCATAAAGCTTATATGCTGAATATAGTGTTCAAGTATCTTTTATTGGGAGCACTTTAGAGGATGGAGTTAAAATACTATTCTATACTCCTTAATACTCTTCGACAATCTCTTCAAACCACGTCAGCTTTATCCGCAACCTCAAAGCGGTGCTTTGAGCAACCTGCGGTTAGCTTCCTAGTTAGCTCTTTGATTTTCATTGAATATATAGTGGTTTGAAATAAGATGTGTGCAACTTGATTAGGGAAATCAAATTAATTTCTAGAAATGTTTTAGTATCCACGATGTACTATTCTAGTTTCATTTTACTATAAAAATGATGTATGGGATTGGTCAAAAAGAACACTTTGAAAATAGCAAAAAACGAGTATCTCTACAGATGGAGATACTCGTTCTATTATGTATAAAGCTATGAGTCTGTCGTCCTACGTAAGGTGCGCGTCGAAGGTTATACCTAAAAAACTCCAAACGCGATACAATAAAGGGGATTAAGCCAGTACATTTTACAACGTTTTTTATTTTATTCTTTGGTATTCTTTTGCAAAAAAAGAATACAACATTTTGTTGTATCCTAAATATTAAATCAAGTCCTGAATTTTCTTAAGTTTTTATCATATTTTCTGTTATAATTAAGGTGCCTTAAGAAAAATAATGAAAAAACTAAATGTTTTTCATATAGTTTTCATTGTTTTAATAGTTTAAAGTCAATCTTATTTTTCTCTAATAGAAAATAATGAAAAAGTAGGTTTAGAAAGAGGTAAGTATCTATGTCTTCTCATAAAAAAGTGTCACTCTCTGAGATTAATCAATCTATCGATACTCCAAATAACAATCATTTCTGGCAAAATTTAAATGCCTTTTTAGGTCCGGGTGCTCTTGTCGCAGTTGGTTATATGGATCCAGGAAACTGGATTACCAGTGTAGTCGGTGGTGCTTCCTATAAGTATAGTCTCTTGTTTGTTATCTTGATTTCATCTCTCATTGCCATGCAACTTCAGCAGATGGCAGGAAAGCTTGGTATTGTAACCCAGATGGACCTGGCTCAAGCAACGGCTCATCATTCACCTAAATGGCTTCGTTATAGTCTATGGGTGATTTTAGAATTAGCCTTGATGGCGACAGATCTGGCAGAAGTTCTAGGTTCAGCGATTGCTCTCAATCTTCTCTTTAAGATTCCGATTATGATAGCAATTCTCTTGACCGTGTTGGATGTTTTTCTCTTATTGCTTCTGATGAAATTTGGCTTTAAGAAGATTGAAGCTATTGTGACAACACTGATTTTAACAATTCTAGCAATTTTTACCTATCTGGTAGCTTTGTCACATCCAAGCTTCCAAGGAATCGTTGAGGGTTATCTACCGAATGCAACCTTATTTGAAAGTCCCTTGCCAGGGCATGAAAGTCAATTAACCTTGGCACTAGGGATCGTGGGAGCAACGGTTATGCCCCATAACCTCTATTTGCATTCTTCCTTGTCACAAACTCGGAAAATCAATCACAAGGACAAGAATGATGTTCGAAAAGCCGTGCGCTTTATGACCTGGGATTCAAATCTCCAATTATCCTTGGCCTTTGTGGTTAACTCCCTTCTATTAATTCTCGGGGCGGCTCTCTTTTTCGGCCATGCATCTGAGATTTCTGCCTTCTCTCAAATGTATAATGCCTTGCAGGATTCTACTATTGCAGGAGCTATAGCTAGCTCGACCTTATCAACCTTGTTTGCCTTGGCTTTATTAGCCAGTGGTCAAAATTCGACAATTACGGGTACCTTGACTGGACAAATCGTTATGGAAGGTTTCTTGCATATGAGATTACCTCAATGGTTCATTCGTTTGGCAACTCGTCTCTTTGCCTTGTTGCCTGTCATGATTGTAGCGGTTCTGTTTGGTCATCAGGAAAAAACATTAGATCAGTTATTGGTTTATTCACAGGTCTTTCTTTCAATCGCTCTTCCATTTTCAATCTTCCCACTGATTTATCTAACTTCTAAGAAATCACTGATGGGAGAATTTACCAATGCCAAATGGAATACCATCCTTGGTTATATTGTTTCCATTATCTTAACAATTCTCAATGTGAAATTGTTATTTGATATTTTCTAAGAAATTCACCCGAGTTATAAAACAAGCATATAAGAAAAAAGATACCCAAGATTTCTTGGGTATCTTTTTTAAAATAAACGGAAGACATGGGATTCGAACCCACGCACGCTGTTACACGCCTACCGCGTTTCCAACACGGCCTCTTAAGCCTCTTGAGTAATCTTCCAATACTTACTCAAATAGTCTACCATAAAGGCTCTTATCTTGCAATAAAAATTCTGAAAATAAGAAAAATGATAGAATTTGAAAGAAAATGATAAAAAATGCTTGACTTTAAAAGAAAGTGTGATAGAATGAATAGTGTAAACGATAACAGGAGGTGATTCGGTGTTAAAAACAGAGCGGAAACAACTGATTTTAGAGGAGTTAAATCAACATCATGTAGTTTCTCTAGAAAAATTAGTTAGTTTGCTAGAGACCTCAGAATCAACGGTTCGAAGAGACTTGGATGAATTGGAAGCTGAAAACAAGCTTCGTCGTGTGCATGGTGGAGCAGAATTGCCCCATTCCTTGCAGGAAGAAGAAACCATTCAAGAAAAATCTGTCAAAAACCTTCAAGAAAAGAAGTTGCTGGCTCAGAAAGCTGCTTCTCTCATCAAGGAACAAGATGTCATCTTTATCGATGCTGGAACAACAACAGCCTTTTTGATTCATGAATTGGTCAATAAGAATATTACTGTTGTGACAAATTCGATTCACCATGCAGCTCAGTTGGTTGAAAAGCAGATTCCGACTGTCATGGTTGGAGGAAGCGTCAAGACGGCGACAGATGCTAGCATCGGGGGCGTTGCTCTTAACCAGATTAACCAATTGCACTTTGACCGTGCCTTTATCGGGATGAATGGTGTGGACGATGGCTATTATACGACTCCTGATATGGAGGAGGGGGCTGTGAAGCGTGCTATTTTAGAGAATGCCAAACAAACGTACGTCTTGGTGGATTCGTCTAAAATTGGACAAACTTGCTTTGCTAAGGTAGCACCACTCAAACGCGCTATTGTTATCACAAGTCAAGGGCATGAGCTCTTGCAGGTTATTAAGGAGAAAACGGAGGTAATAGAAGTATGATTTATACAGTCACACTCAATCCATCCATTGACTATATTGTCCGTCTGGACCAAGTCCAAGTCGGTAGTGTCAATCGTATGGACAGTGATGATAAGTTTGCTGGTGGGAAAGGAATCAATGTAAGTCGTGTCTTGAAGCGCTTAGATATTCCAAATACAGCGACTGGATTTATCGGAGGCTTTACTGGTGAATTTATCACAGATACTCTGGCAGAGGAAGAAATCGAGACGCGTTTTGTCCAAGTGGCAGAAGATACTCGTATCAATGTTAAAATAAAAGCAGACCAAGAGACAGAAATCAACGGAACGGGTCCAAATGTGGAACCAGCCCAGTTAGAAGAGTTGAAAGCTATCTTATCTAGTTTGACTACAGAAGATACAGTTGTCTTTGCTGGTTCAAGTGCTAAAAATCTAGGCAATGTCATCTACAAGGATTTGATTGCCTTGACGCGCAAGACTGGTGCGCAAGTAGTCTGTGACTTTGAAGGACAGACCTTGATTGATAGTTTGGACTATCAGCCACTTTTGGTCAAACCAAACAATCATGAACTGGGAGCTATTTTTGGGGTTAAACTCGAAAGTTTAGATGAAATCGAGAACTATGCTCGTGAGTTACTGGCTAAAGGTGCTCAAAACGTTATTATCTCAATGGCTGGGGACGGTGCACTTCTTGTCACATCTGAAGGAGCTTACTTTGCTAAACCAATCAAGGGAACAGTGAAAAATTCAGTTGGGGCTGGTGATTCTATGGTCGCTGGATTTACAGGTGAATTTGTCAAATCTAAAGATGCAGTAGAAGCCTTCAAATGGGGAGTGGCTTGCGGAACGGCAACCACCTTCTCAGATGACTTGGCAACAGCAGAATTTATTAAAGAAACATATGAAAAAGTTGAGGTAGAAAAACGATGAAAATTCAAGACCTATTGAGAAAAGATGTTATGTTGCTGGATTTGCAGGCAACTGAAAAAACAGCTGTCATCGAAGAGATGATTAAAAGCTTGACAGACCACGGTTATGTGACAGATTTTGAAACTTTTAAAGAAGGAATTTTGGCGCGTGAAGCTCTGACTTCTACAGGTTTGGGTGACGGAATCGCTATGCCTCATAGCAAAAACGCTGCTGTCAAAGAAGCGACAGTTCTCTTTGCCAAGTCAAACAAGGGTGTTGACTACGAGAGCTTGGATGGACAAGCAACCGACCTCTTCTTTATGATTGCAGCTCCAGAAGGTGCCAATGATACTCACTTGGCTGCCTTGGCAGAATTGTCTCAATACTTGATGAAAGACGGCTTTGCTGATAAACTTCGTCAAGTAACATCAGCTGACCAAGTCATTGAACTTTTTGACCAAGCTTCAGAAAAAACTGAAGAGCCTGTTCAAGTACCTGCTAATGAAACTGGTGACTTTATCGTAGCTGTTACAGCTTGTACGACAGGTATTGCCCACACTTACATGGCCCAAGAAGCCCTTCAAAAAGTGGCTGCTGAAATGGGTGTTGGAATTAAGGTCGAAACCAACGGTGCTAGCGGTGTTGGAAATCAACTAACTGCAGAAGATATCCGTAAGGCTAAAGCTGTTATCATCGCAGCAGACAAGGCCGTTGAAATGGATCGTTTCGATGGCAAACCATTGATCAATCGTCCGGTTGCTGACGGTATACGTAAGACAGAAGAGTTGATTAACTTGGCTCTTTCAGGAGATGCTGAAGTCTACCGTGCCGCTAATGGTGCAAAAGCTGCAACAGCCTCTAACGAAAAACAAAGCCTTGGTGGTGCCTTCTACAAACACTTGATGAGTGGTGTCTCTCAAATGTTGCCATTCGTTATCGGTGGTGGTATCATGATTGCCCTTGCCTTCTTGATTGATGGTGCTTTGGGTGTTCCGAATGAAAACCTTGGTAGTCTTGGTTCCTACCATGAACTAGCTTCTATGTTCATGAAAATTGGTGGAGCTGCCTTTGGTTTGATGCTTCCAGTCTTTGCAGGTTATGTTGCCTACTCTATTGCTGAAAAACCAGGTTTGGTAGCAGGTTTCGTGGCTGGTGCTATTGCTAAAGAAGGTTTTGCCTTTGGTAAAATTCCTTATGCTGCAGGTGGTGAAGCAACTTCAACTCTTGCAGGTGTCTCATCTGGTTTCCTAGGTGCCCTTGTTGGTGGATTTATCGCAGGTGCTTTAGTTCTTGCTATCAAGAAATACGTTAAAGTTCCTCGTTCACTTGAAGGTGCTAAATCAATCCTTCTCTTGCCACTTCTTGGAACAATCTTGACTGGATTTGTCATGCTAGCTGTTAACATCCCAATGGCAGCAATCAACACAGCTATGAATGATTTCCTTGGCGGTCTTGGAGGCGGTTCAGCTGTCCTTCTCGGTATCGTTCTTGGAGGAATGATGGCTGTCGATATGGGTGGACCAGTCAATAAAGCAGCTTATGTCTTTGGTACAGGTACGCTTGCAGCAACTGTTTCTTCAGGTGGTTCTGTGGCTATGGCAGCAGTTATGGCTGGAGGAATGGTGCCACCACTTGCAATCTTTGTCGCAACTCTTCTTTTCAAAGATAAATTTACTAAGGAAGAACGCAACTCTGGTTTGACAAATATCATCATGGGCTTGTCATTTATCACTGAGGGAGCGATTCCATTTGGAGCTGCTGACCCAGCTCGTGCGATCCCAAGCTTCATTCTTGGTTCAGCAGTAGCAGGTGGCCTCGTTGGTCTTACTGGTATCAAACTCATGGCGCCACACGGAGGAATCTTCGTTATCGCCCTTACTTCAAATGCTCTTCTTTACCTCGTTTCTGTCTTGGTAGGAGCAATCGTAAGTGGTGTGGTCTATGGTTACCTACGCAAACCCCAAGCATAAAACTTAAATAGAAAATGAAAAGATTGGACCGTTTGGTGCAGTCTTTTTCTCTTTCCGAAATGCCTGTGAAATATGGTATAATAGAAGAATGGCAAACAAGAATACAAGTAAAACAAGACGGAGACCGTCTAAAGCAGAACTCGAAAGAAAAGAAGCGATTCAACGGATGTTGATTTCGTTGGGAATCGCCCTTTTATTGATTTTCGCAGCTTTTAAATTAGGAGCTGCAGGTATCACTCTTTACAATTTAATTCGCTTGTTGGTGGGTAGTCTAGCTTATCTGGCAATATTTGCCCTATTGATCTATCTCTTCTTTTTCAAGTGGATACGAAAACAGGAAGGACTCTTATCTGGCTTTTTCACCATATTTGCAGGTTTGCTCCTGATTTTTGAGGCCTACTTGGTTTGGAAATATGGTTTGGACAAGTCCGTTCTAAAAGGGACCATGGCTCAGGTTGTGACGGATTTAACTGGTTTTCGAACGACCAGTTTTGCTGGAGGTGGCTTGATTGGTGTTGGCCTTTATGTGCCAATCGCCTTTCTCTTCTCAAATATTGGTACTTATTTTATTGGTTCTATCTTGATTTTAGTGGGTGCTCTCCTAGTCAGTCCTTGGTCTGTTTATGATATTGCTGAATTTTTCAGTAGAGGCTTTGCCAAATGGAGGGAAGGACATGAGCTTCGAAAAGAGGAACGCTTTGTCAAACAAGAAGAAAAAGCTCGCCAAAAGGCTGAGGAAGAGGCTAGATTAGAACAAGAAGAAGCTGAAAAAGCCTTACTCGATTTGCCTCCTATTGATATGGAAACGGGTGAAATTCTGACAGAAGATGTTGTGCTTGACGTTCCTCCTGTTCCAGAAGAAGAGTGGGTGGAACCAGAAATCATCCTGCCTCAAGCTGAACTTGAATTCGCTGAACAGGAAGATGGCTCTGATGACGAAGACGTACAGGTCGATTTTTCAGCCAAAGAAGCCCTCGAATACAAACTTCCAAGCTTACAACTCTTTGCCCCAGATAAACCCAAAGACCAGTCTAAAGAGAAGAAAATCGTTCGTGAAAACATCAAAATCCTAGAAGAAACCTTTGCTAGCTTTGGTATCAAGGTAACAGTTGAACGGGCTGAAATTGGGCCATCAGTGACCAAGTATGAAGTTAAGCCAGCAGTGGGTGTACGGGTTAACCGCATTTCCAATCTAGCAGATGACTTAGCGCTTGCTCTAGCGGCCAAGGATGTTCGGATTGAGGCTCCAATACCTGGTAAATCCTTAGTCGGGATTGAGGTTCCTAACTCTGAGATTGCGACTGTATCCTTCCGCGAACTATGGGAACAATCTCAAACGAAAGCAGAAAATCTCTTGGAAATTCCTTTAGGAAAGGCGGTTAATGGCACTGCAAGAGCTTTTGACCTTTCCAAAATGCCCCACTTGCTCGTCGCGGGTTCAACGGGATCAGGGAAGTCAGTAGCAGTTAACGGAATTATCGCCAGCATTCTCATGAAGGCGAGACCTGACCAAGTTAAATTTATGATGGTCGATCCCAAGATGGTTGAGTTATCTGTTTACAATGATATTCCCCACCTCTTGATTCCAGTAGTGACCAATCCCCGTAAAGCCAGCAAGGCCCTGCAAAAGGTTGTGGATGAAATGGAAAATCGTTATGAACTCTTTGCCAAGGTAGGAGTCCGTAATATTGCAGGCTTTAATGCCAAGGTAGAAGAGTTTAATACTCAATCTGAGTATAAGCAGATTCCGCTACCGCTCATTGTTGTGATTGTAGATGAGTTGGCTGACCTCATGATGGTGGCCAGCAAGGAAGTGGAAGACGCTATCATTCGTCTTGGACAGAAGGCGCGTGCTGCAGGTATCCACATGATTCTTGCAACCCAGCGTCCATCCGTTGATGTCATCTCTGGTCTGATCAAGGCCAATGTCCCTTCTCGTGTCGCTTTCGCGGTTTCATCAGGGACAGACTCCCGTACGATTTTGGATGAAAATGGAGCGGAAAAACTGCTTGGTCGAGGTGACATGCTCTTTAAACCGATTGATGAAAATCATCCAGTTCGTCTGCAAGGCTCCTTTATCTCGGATGATGATGTTGAACGCATCGTAAACTTCATCAAGGCTCAGGCGGATGCGGATTACGATGAGAGTTTTGATCCAGGTGAAGTTTCTGAAAATGATGGAGAATTTTCAGATGGAGATGCTGGTGGTGATCCGCTTTTTGAAGAAGCCAAAGCTCTAGTCATTGAAACCCAGAAAGCCAGCGCATCCATGATTCAGCGTCGTTTGTCAGTTGGATTTAACCGTGCGACCCGGCTTATGGAAGAACTTGAAATGGCAGGAGTCATTGGTCCAGCTGAAGGCACCAAGCCAAGAAAAGTTTTACAACAATAAATTTCTCTCTCTTATACGGAAATGTGAACCTGACGTGATTTGAAGAGATTTTTGAAGCGGTTTATCTATGATGTATAATTAATTGAATCTAAAATAGTACGAAACGACTTTTAAAGCATGAAATTGATTTGAATTCCCTAATAAATTTGTTCACATTTTATTCAAACACTATATCAAGCTGAAACAGGTTTAGAATTTCTTTTAGATATATGCAGACTCCCCCTGTAGTTTCTAGNNCTAGAAACTACAGGGGGAGCTTTTGTATTTGAGTACGAGATAGATTTCTCTTTCTGTTTATTCACCAAAGAAAAATGGTGGGGCGAATTTTTTCAGTTCTTCAAAGCACTTTTGAGCAGCATCTGTATCTTCACAGATGATAAGGCAAACATCATCACCACAAAGGGTTGCGATAATATATTGGAAATCAAGAGCATCAATAATTGTAGCGAACGATTGTGCTAGACCAGGAAGAGTTTTGAGTAGGACTTGGTGCTGAATAGGTCGCAACATGATGAGGGCATCTTCCATATAGTTTTCCAAACGTTTTTCCCATTTTGAGATGGAACCATTATTAAGAACATAATAAGCGTTATCTTCTTCGCGGACTTTTGATAGGTTCATATTTTTGATGTCGCGTGAGAGGGTTGCCTGGGTCACTTGAATGTCGTTCTCAGCAAGAAGGGACTGCAATTCAGCCTGTGTATGAATCTTGTTTTTTGCGACAAGAGCGCGTATGAGTTGGTGGCGGTGTTCTGATTTATTCATAATAATGTAACTCCTTTCAGCAAGGTATGGTAAGCGTGGACTGAGCGAGGTCGACAGTCAGGTGGTAGTCAGTATTGTCACGTATGGTGATTTCAAAGTCAGTCGTATAGAGGACTAAACGAAGAGTATCTCCTTCTTTTAACTTGTAAATAGTTGGTTGCAGTTCAAATTGCACATCCATCCATTCATCTGCAGTAATATCCTCTACTAACAGTAAATTATTTCTATTTTGTAAATTAAGGTAACCTTTTGTCACGACTCGTTGTGCATCTGCTCTAAATGGCAGTTCACAGAGATTTTCCAACATGTGGTAGCGTCCATTATCAATGGTTTTAGCACTTAAAATAGCTGGATAAGATTGTAGGTATTTCTTTTGACCAAGTTCCAGTAGTTGAGCAGATAAAAGCCCCTTGTTTGTGCTGGATTTGATACGAAGATTAAGTTGGGCACGACCGTTCAAGTGAAGATCCTTAGTCACAGGAAGGTCAATAGTAATCTGATTGACTTTCCCTTGATAGAGTTCCGTATTGAAGGTCTGGTAGGTTTTACCATAGCGCTCAAAATCCTTATCTGGGTACTGGTTTTGAATAACTTGCTCTTCTTGACCAAGTGAGAAGGTTTCAAAGTTATCTTGCTCACCGAAGGTATCAAGTGATAACCAAGTCTGAGGAGCGGTATTGTCCTGCCAAATGACAGTAGGAAGTTGGAAATCTGTATCTTGTCCCAGTAATTTTTTAGTCAATAAGGCATTCATGGATTCACGGAAGTCAATTGATTGCCAATTGTTCATATACACATGGGCGCCATTATGGAAAAAGAGATGCTTGTGTATATGAGTAGGAAGAGCATGGAACATCTGGTAAACATGAAGTGGTTTGACATTCCAATCCTGAGAACCATGAGTAAAGACAAGCTCTGCCTTTACTTTATGGGCATTGAGCAGATAATTGCGGTCATGCCAAAACTGGTTATAGTCCCCAGTTTTTCGATCTAGCTGAGCTTTCACTTTTTCTAAGTCAGCTTGGTGAGCTTTATTGCCACGGATATAGTCGCCAGCCAAGAGATTACGAGAATAGGTTAGTTCAGCAAGGGAGTCAAAGTCCTCACCTGGATAACCACCTGGGCTAGTCACCAGACCGTTTTCACGGTAGTAGTTGTACCATGAAGAAATGCCAGCCTCAGCAATGATAACCTCTAAACCATCGATACCTGTAGTCGCCAGACCATTGGACATGGTACCTAGATAGGAAAGTCCAGTTGTAGCTACTTTTCCGTTTGACCAGTCAGCCTTGACTTGACGCTGGCGCGTATGGTCGGTAAAGGCACGGCAACAGCCATTTAGCCAATCAATGACATTTTTATAAGCCTCGATTTGCTGGTAGTCTCCGTTAGTCATGAAACCAGTAGAGTCTTTGGTACCAACACCTGAAACATAGAGATTGGCAAAACCTCGTGGAAGGAAATAGTCATTAAGAGTATAGCTAGAGTTGATGTGACTTAGCTTTTCCTCAGCTTCAGCCACAAGCTCAGCTTGACCTTGAGGTTGGACGAGATTGAGTTGAGGTTCCTCTAGTTCAATCTTATGAGCAGGTTTAACCTCAAGCTCGCCCTCCATCTTGTAGAGAGCCTTATCGCTTGCCTTGTCATTGGTTCCCTGATGATAAGGGCTGGCTGTCATGATGGCAGGGATTTTTCCATCAAAACGAGGACGAATAATGCTGACCTTGACTAAGTCTGGAAGACCTTTTTGGTCAGTATCGACACGAGACTCAACGTAAACCACTTCACGAATGACATCATGGCTGGAAAAAGTTGCTAAACTTTTGCCGTTAAAGTAGTGATAGTCATTATCCTCCAGAATAAGACCATCACTAACAAGTTGGTCGATAAGAGTATTTCCCTTTTTGGTGCGAGTATTGAGTAACTGATAAAGATTTTCAATCAAGTCACCATATATAATGGGAAATCCAGTTTCTTTACGAAAAACGTCACTATCTTCGAAGTCAACCAAATAAGAAAAGCCTAAAAGTTGAAAAGCAACAGTATAAAAAATATCTGCTGTCAAGTCTTTGTCAGATTTGAAAAAAGTTAATATGTTAGTTTCTTTATCTACAGCCAAGCAGAAGAGTGGATAGTCGGTGTTCTCATAAGTGAAAAATAAGCGACGTAAAAAAGTTTCCAGTAATTCCTTGGGATTGGCTGTGTTTTGTAAATCAAAGCCACATTTTTTTAGTTCAGATAAGATATTTTCTTTTGGAAAAGTGATATAACTATATTGATTAAAACGCATAGAACCTCCATATAGAATGATAGTTAAGGTTATTATATCAAAAAAAAAGCAGAAAGGGAATTGTTAACTGCAAAAGGAAATAATCCAATAAAAATGAATAAAGTGCTAAATTCAATATAGAGAACAGTGTAATAATAGACATAATAGGTATAATATAAAAATTCTAGGAGATTTATATTATATGTTTTCTATTTCATATATAATACAGTATAAATATCAAAAATGATGACAAAAATACAAATGAATAGAAAGTAAATTAGTAAGCTGATGAAATGTTTCTCAAGAGCAGCCTTTTATAGGTGAAAATGGTATAATATAGTGAGAAGGATAGAGGAGAAGTGTAAATTGATCGCACAACTAGATACAAAAACAGTCTATAGTTTTATGGAAAGCGTCATTTCGATTGAAAAGTATGTGAGAGCAGCTAAAGAATACGGCTACACCCATTTGGCTATGATGGATATTGACAATCTTTATGGGGCTTTCGACTTTCTAGAGATTACAAAAAAATACGGCATTCATCCTTTATTAGGGCTTGAAATGACAGTGTTGGTAGATGAGCAGGAAGTGAATTTGCGCTTTTTAGCTCTATCTAGTGTGGGTTATCAGCAGTTGATGAAGCTTTCAACAGCCAAGATGCAGGGGGAGAAAACTTGGTCAGTTCTATCCCAGTATCTGGAGGATATTGCGGTAATTGTGCCTTGTTTTGAAGAGTTTGAGTCGCTCAATCTAGGCTGTGATTACTATATAGGAGTTTATCCGGAAACAATAGCAAGCGAATTTCATCATCCAATTTTGCCCTTTTATCGGGTCAATGCCTTTGAAAGCAGGGATAGAGAAGTTCTACAAGTCTTAACAGCAATCAAAGAAAACCTACCCCTCAGAGAAGTTCCCTTGCGTTCACGACAAGATGTCTTTATATCAGCAAGTTCTTTAGAGAAACTATTCCAAGAACGTTTTCCGCAAGCCTTGGAAAACTTAGAAAAGCTTATTTCAGATATTTCTTATGATTTGGATACGAGTTTGAAACTGCCTCGTTTTAACCCAGCGAGACCAGCAGTAGAAGAGTTGAGAGAACGCGCTGAGCTTGGGCTTGCTCAGAAGGGGTTGTCTAGTAAAGAATATCAAGACCGTCTAGACCAAGAATTGGCTGTTATTCATGATATGGGCTTTGATGATTATTTCTTGGTTGTCTGGGATTTGCTACGTTTTGGACGTTCGAATGGCTATTATATGGGTATGGGACGGGGTTCTGCAGTTGGTAGCTTGGTTTCCTATGCCTTGGATATTACAGGGATTGACCCAGTAGAGAAAAATCTGATTTTTGAACGCTTCCTCAATCGTGAACGCTATACCATGCCTGATATTGATATCGATATTCCTGATATTTATCGTCCAGATTTTATCAGGTATGTTGGCAATAAATATGGCAGTAAACATGCTGCTCAGATCGTTACTTTTTCTACCTTTGGGGCCAAGCAAGCTCTACGTGATGTTTTGAAACGCTTTGGTGTTCCAGAATATGAATTATCCGCAATTACCAAGAAAATCAGTTTTCGTGACAATCTCAAGTCGGCCTATGAGGGTAATCTCCAGTTTCGTCAGCAAATTAATAGTAAGTTAGAATACCAAAAAGCCTTTGAGGTTGCTTGCAAGATAGAGGGCTATCCAAGACAAACCTCTGTCCATGCGGCTGGTGTTGTGATCAGTGACCAAGACTTGACCAACTACATCCCTCTGAAGCACGGTGATGAAATTCCACTGACTCAATATGATGCTCATGGAGTTGAAGCTAGTGGGCTTTTGAAAATGGACTTTCTGGGACTACGAAATTTGACCTTTGTCCAGAAGATGCAAGAGTTGCTTGCTGAAACAGAAGGGATTCACCTTAAAATTGAAGAAATCGATTTAGAAGATAAAGAAACGCTAGCTCTTTTTGCGTCTGGCAATACAAAAGGTATCTTTCAATTTGAACAACCTGGTGCCATTCGCTTGCTCAAACGTGTGCAACCAGTCTGTTTTGAAGATGTCGTAGCAACTACTTCCCTAAATAGACCAGGTGCTAGTGACTACATCAATAATTTTGTAGCAAGAAAGCATGGGCAGGAAGAAGTGACTGTTCTGGATCCAGTACTGGAGGATATTTTGGCTCCAACTTACGGAATTATGCTCTATCAGGAGCAGGTTATGCAGGTTGCTCAGCGTTTTGCTGGATTTAGTCTTGGGAAGGCTGATATTTTGCGTCGAGCTATGGGGAAAAAGGATGCCTCTGCTATGCATGAGATGAGGGCTTCCTTTATTCAAGGCTCCATAGAAGCTGGTCATACTGCGGAAAAAGCAGAGCAGGTTTTTGATGTTATGGAGAAGTTTGCAGGTTATGGATTTAACAGGTCACATGCCTATGCCTACTCAGCCTTGGCCTTCCAGTTGGCTTATTTCAAAACGCATTATCCAGCCATTTTTTATCAGGTCATGTTGAATTCTGCCAACAGTGATTACTTAATAGATGCACTTGAAGCAGGTTTTGAAGTGGCGCCTCTGTCCATCAATACTATTCCCTATCACGATAAAATTGCCAACAAGTCTATCTATCTAGGTTTGAAATCGATTAAGGGAGTCAGCAAGGATTTGGCACTTTGGATTCTTGAAAATAGACCTTATTCTAACATTGAAGATTTTATAGCTAAATTACCTGATAATTATCTGAAACTTCCTCTGCTAGAACCTTTGGTAAAAGTTGGTCTTTTCGATTCATTTGAAAGAAATCGTCAAAAAGTATTCAATAATTTAGTTAATCTATTTGAATTTGTAAAAGAGTTAGGAAGCTTGTTTGGGGATACAATTTATAGCTGGCAGGAATCGGAAGATTGGACAGAGCAAGAAAAATTCTATATGGAACAAGAGCTTTTAGGGATAGGTGTCAGCAAACATCCCCTACAAGCTATTGCAAATAAGGCTATTTACCCGATTACCCCAATTGGGAATTTGTCAGAAAATAGCTACGCTATTATTTTGGTTGAAGTTCAGAAAATAAAAGTAATTCGTACCAAAAAGGGTGAAAACATGGCTTTCTTACAGGTGGATGATAGTAAGAAAAAATTGGATGTCACTCTCTTTTCAGACTTATATCGTCAAGTTGGGCAGGAAATAAAAGAGGGAGCCTTCTACTATATAAAAGGAAAAATCCAGTCACGTGATGGCCGTCTGCAAATGATTGCACAAGAAATAAGAGAAGCAGTTGCTGAACGCTTTTGGATACAGGTGAAGAATCATGATTCGGATCAAGGAATTTCACGTATTTTAGACCAATATAAAGGCCCAATCCCAGTCATCATCAGGTATGAAGAGGAACAGAAAACAATCGTTTCCCCTCATCATTTTGTAGCTAAATCCAATGAATTAGAAGCGGAATTGAATGAAATGGTTATGAAAACGATTTATCGCTAAAAATACGGAAAATAGAAGAATTTTAAAATCAAATGTGGTATAATCAAGAAGAATGTTAAAAGAAAAAGGAGTATAAACCAATATGAAACGTATTGCTGTTTTGACTAGTGGTGGAGACGCCCCTGGTATGAACGCTGCTATCCGTGCAGTTGTTCGTCAAGCAATTTCAGAAGGAATGGAAGTGTTTGGTATCTATGACGGATATGCTGGTATGGTTGCCGGTGAAATTCATCCCTTAAATGCGGCTTCAGTAGGAAACATCATTTCTCGTGGTGGTACTTTCCTTCACTCAGCTCGTTACCCAGAGTTCGCTCAACTTGAAGGGCAACTAAAAGGGATTGAGCAATTGAAAAAACACGGCATTGAAGGTGTAGTTGTTATCGGTGGTGACGGTTCTTACCACGGCGCTATGCGTTTGACTGAGCATGGTTTCCCAGCTATCGGTCTTCCAGGTACAATTGATAACGATATCGTTGGTACTGACTTCACAATCGGTTTTGACACAGCGGTTACGACTGCTATGGACGCTATCGATAAGATTCGTGATACATCATTAAGTCACCGTCGTACTTTTGTCATCGAAGTTATGGGGCGTAACGCTGGTGATATCGCTCTTTGGGCTGGTATCGCAACTGGTGCTGATGAAATCATCATCCCTGAAGAAGACTTCAAAATTGAAGATATCGTAGCAAGCATCAAAGCTGGCTATGAATGTGGTAAAAGACACAATATCATCGTTTTGGCAGAGGGTGTTATGTCAGCAGATGAATTTGCTCAAAAACTGAAAGAAGCAGGAGATACGACCGATCTTCGTGTGACAGAACTTGGACATATTCAACGTGGTGGTTCTCCAACTGCGCGTGACCGTGTATTGGCGTCACGTATGGGTGCCCATGCCGTTAAACTTCTTAAAAAAGGTATCGGTGGTGTTGCGGTAGGTATTCGTAACGAAAAAATGGTTGAAAATCCAATTCTTGGTACTGCAGAAGAAGGAGCATTGTTTAGTTTGGCAGCAGACGGTAAGATTATTGTAAATAATCCACACAAAGCTGATCTTGACCTGTCACAATTGAACAATTGCTTGTCATAATTCATAATTTAGTTAATAAGACCAAAAGGTCATATATATAAAGGAGTCACAAAAAATCATGAACAAACGTGTAAAAATCGTTGCAACTTTGGGTCCTGCGGTAGAAATCCGTGGTGGTAAAAAATTCGGTGATGACGGATACTGGGGTGAAAAACTTGATGTTGAAGCTTCAGCTAAAAACATTGCTAAATTGATTGAAGCTGGTGCTAACACATTCCGTTTCAACTTCTCACACGGTGACCACCAAGAACAAGGTGAGCGTATGGCAACTGTTAAACTTGCTGAAAAACTTGCAGGTAAAAAAGTTGGTTTCCTTCTTGATACAAAAGGACCTGAAATCCGTACAGAATTGTTCGAAGGTGAAGCTAAAGAGTATTCATACAAAACTGGTGAAAAAATCCGTGTTGCAACTAAACAAGGAATCAAATCAACTCGTGAAGTGATTGCATTGAACGTTGCTGGTGCTCTTGATATCTATGATGATGTTGAAGTTGGTCGTCAAGTTTTGGTTGACGATGGTAAACTTGGTCTGCGTGTGGTTGCTAAAGATGATGCAACTCGTGAGTTTGAAGTTGAAGTTGAAAATGATGGCGTAATTGCTAAACAAAAAGGTGTGAACATTCCTAACACTAAAATTCCTTTCCCAGCTCTTGCTGAACGTGATAACGACGATATCCGTTTTGGTCTTGAACAAGGTATCAACTTCATCGCGATTTCATTCGTACGTACTGCAAAAGACGTGAACGAAGTTCGTGCAATCTGTGAAGAAACTGGAAACGGACATGTTCAATTGTTCGCTAAAATCGAAAACCAACAAGGTATCGATAACTTGGATGAAATCATTGAAGCTGCTGATGGTATCATGATCGCTCGTGGTGACATGGGTATCGAAGTACCATTCGAAATGGTTCCAGTTTACCAAAAAATGATCATCACTAAAGTCAATGCTGCAGGTAAAGTTGTTATCACTGCAACAAACATGCTTGAAACAATGACTGAAAAACCACGTGCAACTCGTTCAGAAGTATCAGACGTATTCAACGCTGTTATCGACGGAACTGACGCTACAATGCTATCAGGTGAGTCTGCAAACGGTAAATATCCACTTGAGTCAGTAACTACAATGGCTACAATCGACAAGAACGCTCAAACTCTTCTTAATGAATATGGACGTCTTGATTCAGATTCATTTGAGCGTAACTCTAAGACAGAAGTAATGGCTTCTGCTGTTAAAGATGCGACTAACTCAATGGACATTAAATTGGTTGTAACTCTTACTAAGACAGGTCACACTGCACGTTTGATCTCTAAATACCGTCCAAATGCTGACATCTTGGCATTGACATTTGATGAATTGACAGAACGTGGATTGATGTTGAACTGGGGTGTTATCCCAATGTTGACAGATGCTCCATCTTCAACTGACGATATGTTCGAAATCGCTGAACGTAAAGCGGTAGAAGCAGGTCTCGTTGAGTCAGGCGATGATATCGTTATCGTTGCTGGTGTGCCAGTAGGAGAAGCCGTTCGCACAAACACAATGCGTATCCGCACAGTACGTTAAGAAAAATATAAAAACCTATCATATCCAGCTTTAGAGCTTGTGTGATAGGCTTTTTTGTATAGAGGGTAAAGCTTTTACTTTTGATTTTATGCAACTGTAGCTAAAGAGTAGATAGTTGCTTGTTCCATACTTTTTGTGATGTGAGTATAAATCTGATTGGCCGTCTTTTTGTCTTCATGCTCAGACCATGACCTGATAGCTTTTAAAGGGATGTTATTTTTTGAACGAAAATTTCATAAAAAGTTTAGTTTTAATACAGAAAAAAACAACTCCCTGATGATTCAAGGAGTTGTCTATAGTTAAATTAGTTTTTAGAAGCTTCTTGGAATTCTGGGTTTTTCCATGCTTCGTCAATAATAGCTTGCAATTCTTTAGCAGATGCTTGCATTTTTTGAGTTTCTGCGTCGTTCAATGGGATATTTACTGGACGAACAATACCATGTGCACCAACAACAGCTGGTTGACCGATAAAGACGTTCTCAACTCCGTATTGACCTTCTTGGAATACTGAAAGTGGAAGTACTGCGTTTTCATCGTCAAGGATTGCTTTAGTGATACGAGCAAGGGCTACTGCGATACCGTAGTATGTTGCACCTTTTTTGTTGATGATTGTGTAGGCTGCATCACGAACACCTTCGAACAATTCAATCAATTCAGCTTCTTGAACATTTTGAGTGTCTTTAAGGAATTCTTCAAGGTTTACACCAGCGATGTTTGCGTGTGACCAAACAGCGAACTCAGAGTCACCGTGTTCACCCATGATGTAGGCGTGCACTGAACGAGCATCTACATCCAATTTTTCAGCAAGTGCTTGACGGAAACGAGCTGAGTCAAGTGAAGTACCTGAACCGATAACGCGTTCTTTAGGGAAACCAGAGAATTTCCAAGTTGAGTAAGTCAAGACGTCAACTGGGTTAGCAGCAACAAGGAAGATACCTTTGAAACCTGATTCAACAACTTGAGTTACAATTGATTTGTTGATAGCAAGGTTTTTACCTACAAGGTCAAGACGAGTTTCACCTGGTTTTTGAGGCGCACCTGCAGTGATTACAACAAGGTCAGCGTCTGCACAGTCAGAGTATTGAGCTGCATAGATTTTTTTAGGTGAAGTGAAGGCAAGGGCATGACTAAGGTCAAGCGCATCACCAACAGCTTTTTCATGCAATTGTGGAATTTCGATAATTCCAAGCTCTTGTGCAATTCCTTGGTTAACCAGTGCAAAAGCGTAAGAAGAACCTACAGCACCATCACCGACAAGGATAACTTTTTTGTGTTGTTTAGTTGAAGTCATTGTTCTAAACATCTCCTTAATTTTATTAGGGGATTTTCCCCAGACAACTTCATTCTATCACTTTTAAAAAACTTTGTCACGAATATGCCTTATAGTTCTCAATGTAAACGTTTTAGTGGTTTAGAGGCTGAAATAGATGGGAATTTATGGTATAATGTTGTTACTTACTAATTGTGAAATGAGGCATTTATTAATGCAGGATAAAAATTTAGTGAATGTCAATCTGACAAAGGAGATGAAGACGAGCTTTATCGATTACGCCATGAGTGTTATCGTAGCCCGGGCTCTTCCTGATGTTCGAGATGGCTTGAAACCTGTTCACCGTCGCATTCTCTACGGAATGAATGAATTGGGTGTTACTCCAGACAAACCTCATAAAAAATCTGCTCGTATTACAGGGGATGTCATGGGTAAATATCACCCACACGGGGATTCCTCTATCTATGAAGCCATGGTCCGCATGGCTCAATGGTGGAGCTACCGTTACATGCTTGTAGATGGTCATGGGAACTTTGGTTCCATGGATGGAGATGGTGCTGCCGCCCAGCGTTATACTGAGGCACGTATGAGCAAGATTGCTCTGGAGATGCTTCGTGATATCAATAAAAATACAGTTGATTTCGTTGATAACTATGATGCCAATGAACGTGAACCCTTGGTCTTGCCAGCTCGTTTTCCAAACCTTTTGGTCAATGGAGCAACTGGTATTGCGGTTGGGATGGCAACCAATATTCCACCTCATAACCTGGGTGAAACCATTGATGCAGTGAAGTTGGTCATGGACAATCCTGAAGTGACCACTAAGGATTTGATGGAAGTCTTGCCTGGTCCAGATTTTCCAACAGGTGCCCTTGTCATGGGGAAATCAGGCATTCATAAGGCTTATGAAACAGGTAAAGGTTCGATTGTTCTTCGTTCTCGTACTGAAATCGAAGAAACTAAGACTGGCCGTGAGCGCATTGTTGTAACAGAATTTCCTTATATGGTCAACAAAACCAAGGTGCATGAGCATATTGTTCGCTTGGTTCAGGAAAAACGCATTGAGGGCATCACAGCAGTACGTGATGAGTCAAACCGTGAGGGTGTTCGATTTGCTATTGAAGTCAAGCGCGATGCCTCAGCCAATGTTATCCTCAATAACCTCTTTAAGATGACCCAGATGCAAACCAACTTTGGTTTCAATATGCTTGCTATCCAAAATGGTGTACCGAAGATTTTATCCCTTCGTCAGATTTTGGATGCTTATATCGAGCACCAAAAAGAAGTAGTTGTTCGTCGTACCCGTTTTGATAAGGAAAAAGCGGAAGCACGTGCGCATATCTTAGAAGGTCTCTTGATTGCGCTAGACCATATCGACGAAGTGATTCGTATCATCCGTGCTAGTGAAACGGACGCAGAAGCACAAGCTGAGTTGATGAGTAAGTTTAAGCTTTCTGAACGTCAAAGTCAGGCCATCCTTGATATGCGTCTTCGTCGTTTGACAGGTTTGGAACGCGATAAGATTCAGTCTGAGTATGATGATCTCTTGGCTCTGATTGCGGATTTGGCGGATATTCTTGCTAAGCCAGAACGTGTTTCTCAAATTATCAAAGACGAATTAGATGAAGTTAAACGTAAATTTTCTGATAAACGCCGTACAGAGTTGATGGTCGGTGAAGTCTTGAGTCTCGAAGACGAAGATTTGATTGAAGAATCGGATGTCTTGATTACCCTTTCTAACAGAGGCTACATTAAACGTCTGGACCAAGCTGAATTTACTGCTCAAAAACGTGGGGGTCGTGGTGTCCAAGGAACGGGAGTGAAAGATGATGACTTTGTTCGTGAGTTAGTGTCAACTAGCACCCATGATCATCTGCTCTTCTTCACAAATAAAGGGCGAGTTTATCGTTTGAAAGGCTATGAAATTCCTGAGTATGGTCGAACTGCCAAAGGGCTACCAGTAGTCAATCTCTTGAAATTGGACGAAGGTGAAAGTATTCAGACTATTATCAATGTTGAGTCTGAACGCAGTGATGATGCTTATCTCTTCTTTACAACCCGTCACGGTATTGTGAAGAGAACCAGCGTTAAGGAATTTGCCAATATTCGTCAGAATGGACTTAAAGCACTGAATCTTAAGGATGAAGATGAGTTAATCAATGTCTTGTTGACGGAAGAAGATACGGATATTATCATTGGTACCAAGTTTGGTTATGCAGTTCGCTTTAATCAATCAGCCGTTCGTGGTATGAGCCGTATCGCCACTGGTGTGAAAGGTGTTAACCTTCGTGAAGGAGACACAGTTGTTGGTGCCAGCTTGATTACTGATCAAGATGAGGTTCTTATTATCACAGAAAAAGGATATGGTAAGCGTACAGTCGCTACTGAATATCCAACAAAAGGTCGTGGTGGTAAGGGAATGCAGACAGCTAAAATTACCGAAAAAAATGGCTTGCTGGCCGGTCTTATGACTGTTCAAGGGGATGAGGATGTGATGATTATCACTGATACAGGTGTCATGATTCGAACCAATCTTGCCAATATTTCACAAACAGGACGCGCAACTATGGGAGTTAAAGTAATGCGCCTGGATCAAGATGCTCAGATAGTGACCTTCACAACGGTTGCAGCGGCAGAAAAAGAAGAAGTTGGGACAGGAAATGAAACAGAAGGTGAAGCATAATGTCTCAAAAAAATAATAAAAAGAAAAACAAACGAAAAAATCTGCTGACAAATATCCTAGCAGGATTTCTGATAGTACTGTCACTGGCTTTGATTTTTAATGCGCAAATTCGAAATATTTTCATGGTCTGGAATACCAATAAGTATCAAGTTAGTCAGGTATCAAAAGAAAAAATAGAAGAAAATCAGGATACAGAAGGAAATTTTGATTTTGATTCGGTCAAAGCAATTTCTTCGGAAGCTGTTCTAGCTTCTCAATGGGATGCTCAAAAATTACCAGTTATTGGGGGAATTGCAATTCCTGAATTGGAAATGAATTTGCCGATTTTTAAAGGACTTGATAATGTTAATCTCTTCTACGGCGCTGGTACAATGAAACGCGAGCAAGTAATGGGAGAAGGAAATTATAGTCTAGCTAGTCATCATATTTTTGGGGTCGATAATGCTAATAAAATGTTATTTTCTCCTTTGGATAACGCTAAAAATGGTATGAAGATTTATCTAACTGATAAAAATAAAGTTTATACCTATGAAATCCGTGAAGTCAAACGTGTGACACCGGATCGTGTTGATGAAGTTGATGATAGAGATGGGGTCAATGAAATCACATTAGTAACCTGTGAAGACCTTGCTGCTACAGAACGTATTATTGTAAAAGGTGATTTGAAAGAAACAAAAGATTATTCACAAACATCTGATGAAATCTTAACAGCTTTCAATCAACCATATAAACAATTTTATTAGTACAAATCAGTGAAATCCATGATTTCACTGATTTTTTAAGCTTTTCATAAAAATAAACTTTTATGAAATACAGAAAACGCTTCCTAAAACCTAAAGTTTGTGATATAATTATCAAGAAAAAAGATTTAGGAGTTTATTATGGTTTCTTCAGAATTTATCTCAAAGATTGAATTTGCTTGTAAGAAGAAAGAAAGTCTTTATAGCCAAAGCAAATTTAAGTATGCGATTCGTTCTATGTTCGCAGGTGCATTTTTAACCTTCAGTACTGCTGCAGGTGCAGTTGGGGCTGACTTGATTAATAAAATCGCACCAGGTAGTGGACGTTTCCTCTTCCCATTTGTCTTTGCTTGGGGATTGGCCTACATTGTTTTCTTGAATGCCGAGTTGGTAACATCAAACATGATGTTCTTGACTGCTGGTAGTTTCTTGAAAAAAATCTCTTGGAGAAAAACAGCTGAGATTTTACTTTACTGTACCTTGTTCAACCTTATCGGGGCCTTGATAGCAGGTTGGGGCTTTGCTCATTCGGCAGCCTATGCACATCTGACACACGATAGTTTCATATCAGGGGTTGTTGAGATGAAGTTAGGCCGTTCAAATGAATTGATCTTGCTTGAGGCGATTTTGGCAAATATTTTCGTAAATATTGCGATTCTTTCATTTGTTTTGGTCAAAGATGGTGGTGCCAAACTTTGGCTTGTGTTGTCAGCTATTTACATGTTTGTATTCTTAACAAACGAGCACATTGCGGCGAACTTTGCTTCTTTCGCGATTGTGAAATTCAGTGTTGCTGCGGATTCAATTGCTAACTTCGGTGTTGGAAATATGCTTCGTCACTGGGGTGTAACCTTCATCGGAAACTTTATCGGAGGAGGCCTCTTGATGGGTCTTCCATATGCCTTCCTCAATAAAAACGAAGATACTTATGTAGATTAAGAAAATGAGCACGATTGATTCGTGCTTTTTTTGTTTCGTAAGAAGTAATAGCCACTTCTTATATCAAAATATAGAAAAGAGCTATTAGTCAAGATAGGTCGATAGTGCTACAATATCCTTAATCAAACTATATGGAGGTCGCCTTATGACTCGTGATTTTAAATTTGAAACCTTACAATTGCATGCTGGGCAAGTAGTTGATCCAGCAACTAAGTCTCGTGCAGTGCCGATTTATCAAACAACATCTTTTGTTTTTGATGACACGCAGGAAGGTGCCGATCTGTTTGCCTTGAGGAAACCAGGGAACATTTATACTCGTATCACCAATCCTACAACAGCTGCCTTTGAAGAAAGAATTGCTGCCCTTGAAGGTGGTGTTGGAGCTCTTGCAACAGCATCAGGTATGGCCGCAGTGACTTATACGATTTTGGCTCTTGCCCATGCTGGTGACCATGTAGTGGCTGCTTCGACTATTTACGGTGGAACCTTCAATCTTTTGAAAGAAACCCTTCCTCGTTATGGTATCACAACAACCTTTGTGGATGTGGATCATTTGGAGGAAGTGGAAGCAGCTATCAATGACAATACCAAGCTTGTTCTGATTGAAACCTTGGGGAATCCCTTGATAAATATTCCTGACTTGGAAAAATTGGCTGAGATTGCTCATAAACACCAGATTCCACTTGTTTCTGACAATACCTTTGCCACACCTTACTTGATTAACGTTTTTTCTCATGGTGTAGATATTGCCATTCACTCTGCGACTAAGTTTATTGGTGGGCATGGTACGACTATTGGTGGCGTTATTGTCGATAGTGGTCGTTTTGACTGGGAAGCTTCAGGAAAATTCCCTCAATTTGTTGAGGAAGATCCAAGCTACCACAATTTGAGCTATACTCGTGATGTGGGTGCAGCAGCCTTTATTATCGCTGTCCGTGTTCAATTGCTTCGTGATACAGGTGCAGCCTTGTCACCATTTAATGCCTTTCTCTTGCTCCAAGGACTTGAAACGCTTTCACTTCGTGTCGAACGTCATGTACAAAATGCAGAGAAAATTGTTGATTTTCTTGTAAATCATCCTAAGGTAGAAAAAGTCAACTATCCAAAACTTGCTGATAGTTCTTATCATGCCTTGGCTGAGAAATATTTTCCAAAAGGTGTGGGCTCAATCTTTACCTTCCATGTCAAAGGTGGGGAGGCAGAAGCACGCAAGGTAATTGATAATTTGGAAATCTTCTCTGACCTTGCAAACGTGGCAGATGCTAAATCGCTTGTTGTCCATCCAGCAACAACTACTCACGGTCAATTGTCAGAAAAAGACCTAGAAGCAGCAGGAGTCACACCAAACCAAATTCGTTTGTCTATCGGACTTGAAAATGTAGATGATTTGATTGAAGACTTGCGCTTGGCCTTGGAAAAAATTTAAAGTAAAAGAAGATAAACAGTGGGTTTCGACTCGCTGTTTTTGATTTTTCCTCAGGCATGATATAATGGTTACAGAAGCCTAGAAAGAGGAACGTTATGAACGAAATCAAATGCCCCAACTGTGGGGAAGTCTTTACAGTAAATGAAAGTCAGTATGCCGAACTTCTGTCTCAAGTGAGAACGGCAGAGTTTGATAAGGAATTGCACGACCGGATGAAGCAGGAACTGGCCTTGGTTGAGCAAAAGGCCATGAATGAGCAACAGTCTAAACTGGCTCAAAAAGACCAAGAAATTGCACAATTGCAGAGTCAAATCCAAAACTTTGATGCAGAAAAAGAATTGGCCAAGAAAGAGGTTGAACAGACAAGTTATCAGGCTCTCTTGGCTAAGGACAAGGAAGTGCAGGCCTTGGAAAACCAATTGGCTACCTTGCGTTTAGAGTATGAAAATCAACTGCAAAAGACTCTTTCTGACTTAGAAAAAGAACGTGATCAGGTTAAAAACCAGCTTCTTTTACAAGAAAAGGAAAATGAGTTGTCTTTGGCTTCTGTTAAGCAAAACTATGAAGCCCAGCTCAAGGCAGCCAGTGAACAAGTCGAGTTTTATAAAAATTTTAAGGCTCAACAATCTACAAAAGCGATTGGGGAAAGCCTAGAACAGTATGCAGAGAGTGAGTTTAACAAGGTACGAAGTTTTGCCTTTCCAAATGCTTACTTTGAGAAGGATAACAAGGTTTCTGCGCGTGGATCTAAGGGGGACTTTATCTTCCGTGAATGTGATGAAAATGGGGTTGAAATCATTTCTATCATGTTTGAGATGAAGAATGAAGCTGACGAAACAGAGAAAAAGCACAAGAATGCAGATTTTTATAAGGAATTGGACAAGGATCGTCGGGAGAAGAACTGTGAGTATGCTGTTTTGGTGACCATGTTAGAAGCAGATAACGATTACTTTAACACAGGGATTGTCGATGTCAGTCACGAGTATGAAAAGATGTATGTGGTCCGTCCTCAATTCTTTATCCAGTTGATTGGGCTCTTGCGAAATGCGGCTCTTAATTCTTTAAAATACAAGCAGGAGTTGGCACTTGTCCGGGAGCAGAATATCGATATCACGCATTTTGAGGAAGATTTGGATGCCTTTAAAGTAGCTTTTGCCAAGAACTATAATTCAGCTTCGACCAATTTTGGTAAAGCTATTGATGAAATCGACAAGGCCATCAAACGCATGGAAGAGGTTAAGAAATTCCTAACTACATCTGAAAACCAACTTCGACTCGCAAACAATAAATTGGAAGATGTTTCCGTCAAAAAATTGACCCGTAAAAATCCAACCATGAAAGCGAAGTTTGAAGCATTGAAGGGGGAGTGAGAAAGCAAAAATGAACGGTATTATCAACTTAAAAAAAGAAGCGGGGATGACCTCGCATGATGCGGTTTTTAAACTGCGTAAGATTTTGGGAACCAAGAAAATTGGTCATGGTGGAACCTTGGATCCAGATGTGGTGGGTGTTTTGCCGATTGCGGTTGGCAAGGCGACACGCATGGTCGAGTTTATGCAGGACGAGGGCAAGGTCTATGAGGGGGAAATCACTCTGGGCTATTCCACGACGACTGAGGATGCCAGTGGGGAAGTGGTCGCAGAGACACCTGTTTTGTCGCCCTTGGATGAAAAGCTTGTCGATGAAGCGATAGCCAATCTGATTGGGCCTATTACTCAGATTCCACCTATGTATTCGGCAGTCAAGGTCAATGGTCGCAAGCTCTATGAGTATGCGCGTGCTGGTCAGGAAGTGGAGCGTCCAGAACGTCAGGTGACCATTTATCACTTTGAACGAACAAGTCCGATTTCTTATGAGGATCACCTCGCACGATTCACTTTTCGTGTAAAATGTAGCAAGGGAACCTATATTCGTACCTTATCGGTTGACTTGGGAGAGAAGCTTGGTTATGCGGCTCATATGTCACATCTGACACGGACTAGTGCAGCCGGTTTGCAGCTAGAAGATGCTCTTAGCTTGGAAGAAATTGCTGCAAAAGTGGAGGCTGGTCAGCTGGATTTTCTCCATCCTTTAGAGATTGGGACAGGTGACCTTGTCAAAGTTTTCCTAAGTCCAGAAGAGGCTACGGAAGTTCGCTTTGGTCGTTTTATTGAGCTAGACCAAACGGACAAAGAACTGGCTGCCTTTGAAGATGATAAATTGTTAGCCATTCTAGAAAAACGAGGCAATCTCTACAAACCAAGGAAGGTTTTTAGCTAGTCTAACTGGGTGTAGGGATTGGAAATGTTTCCCTTAGACTATCCAAAATCAGACTATAAATTTTGTAAAAAATGTGATAGAATAGACGACGGATAAAAAAACGGAGGATAGCATGCAAAATAGACCAATCATTATAGGAGTGACAGGTGGTTCTGGTGGTGGTAAGACCAGTGTTTCAAGAGCCATTTTATCGCATTTTCCTGATGAAAAGATTTCCATGATTGAGCATGATTCATATTATAAGGATCAGTCTCATTTGACCTTTGAAGAGCGTGTCAAAACCAACTATGACCATCCTTTTGCCTTTGATACAGACTTGATGATCGAGCAAATTAAGGAATTGTTGGCAGGGCGTCCGGTGGACATTCCGACTTATGACTATACAGAGCATACACGAAGCAGCAAGACCTATCGTCAGGAGCCTCAAGATGTCTTTATCGTTGAGGGGATTTTGGTCTTGGAAGACAAGCGCCTACGCGATTTGATGGATATCAAAATTTTTGTGGATACGGATGATGATGTGCGCATTATTCGTCGTATCAAGCGCGATATGGAAGAACGTGGCCGTAGTCTTGATAGCGTTATTGACCAGTATCTAGGTGTGGTTAAACCAATGTACCACCAGTTTATCGAGCCAACCAAACGTTATGCTGATATCGTCATTCCTGAAGGGGTCAGCAATACAGTGGCTATCGATCTGTTGACAACCAAGATTGCTAAGATTTTGGAAGAAGCTCGAAACAGCAAATAATCAGATGTGGAGGCCTTGCCTCCTTTTTCTATTTTTCCCTCATAATGGTACATAAATGAAGATTTTTAGGCATATTTTTGGTATAATAATACCTATGAAAGAGCAAGAAAATGAATAGTAGGTGGAGATGGAAAAGTATTTATCGGTAACAACTTTGACCAAGTATCTGAAAATGAAATTCGATAAAGACCCTTACTTGGAACGGGTCTATTTAACTGGTCAAGTTTCCAACTTTCGTAAACGACCTACTCACCAATATTTCTCCCTAAAAGATGACCATGCAGTTATTCAAGCGACCATCTGGTCTGGGATTTATCAGAAATTAGGCTTCGATTTGGAAGAAGGGATGAAAATCAATGTAATTGGGCGTGTGCAGGTCTATGAACCAAGTGGTAGCTACTCCATCATCATTGAAAAGGCAGAGCCTGATGGAGTTGGTGCGCTTGCGATTCAGTTTGAACAACTCAAGAAAAAATTGACAGAAGAAGGCCTGTTTCAAGAACGCTTCAAGCAACCTCTGCCCCAATTTGCTAAGCGAATCGGTGTAGTAACCAGTCGCAGTGGAGCCGTTATTCGAGATATTATCACGACAGTCAGCAGGCGCTTTCCAGGTGTCGACATTCTTCTCTATCCGACCAAGGTGCAAGGAGATGGAGCAGCAGAGGAAATAGCACGGAATATTGCGCGTGCTAATCAACGGGACGATTTGGATTTGCTCATTATTGGTCGTGGTGGTGGTTCCATCGAGGATCTCTGGGCCTTTAACGAAGAAATTGTGGTACGAGCTATCTTTGAATCTCGTTTACCAGTTATCTCTAGTGTGGGGCATGAGACGGATGTGACCTTGGCAGATTTTGTGGCAGATCGCCGAGCTGCGACACCAACGGCTGCTGCTGAACTAGCAACACCTGTGACCAAGTTGGATCTATTAGCTCATTTGCAAAATCAGGAAAAACGGATGGCAACAGCAGTCCGAAATGTCCTATCTAAGAAACAAGAATCTTTGAAAAAATGTAGTCAGTCAGTCATCTTTAGACAGCCAGAGCGTTTGTATGATGGCTATATGCAACGCTTGGATCAACTGCAACTGCGCTTGAAACAAAGTTTACGAACAAGGATTTCTGATAGCAACCAATTAGTACAAGCAAGGACGCATCGACTGGTTCAGTTATCACCTGTTACCAAAATCCAACGCTATCAAGATCGTCTTGGTCAGCTGGATAAGCTTCTCCGCAGCCAAATGGCTTTAGTTTATGATGCCAAGGTTGCTGAAGTCAAGCGACTTTCAGAAGCCTTGCTCATGTTGGATACCAGTCGAATCGTGGCGCGTGGCTATGCTATTGTCAAGAAAGAAGATTCCGTTGTAGATTCGGTTGAGAGTTTGAAGAAAAAAGACCAAGTGACGCTTTTGATGCGAGATGGTCAAGTAGAATTAGAGGTTAAAGATGTCAAAACAAAAGAAATTTGAGGAAAATCTAGCAGAACTGGAGACCATTGTCCAAAGTTTGGAAAATGGTGAGATTGCTCTGGAAGATGCGATTGCTGCCTTTCAAAAGGGCATGATCTTGTCAAAAGAGCTCCAAGCGACGCTGGACAAGGCTGAAAAAACTTTGGTTAAAGTCATGCAAGAAGACGGAACAGAAAGTGATTTTGAATGAAGAAGCAAGAAAAATTAGCTCTTGTTGAGTCGGTTTTGGAAGACTTTTATGGAGACCAGCAGTTTGCCTCTAGTTTACGAGAGTCTGTTCTCTATTCCATTCATGCTGGTGGCAAGCGTATTCGACCTTTTCTCTTGTTAGAAGTTTTGGAAGCCTTGCATATTGCCATCAAACCTGCTCACGCGCAGGTGGCTGCGGCCTTGGAAATGATTCATACAGGGAGCTTGATTCATGATGATCTTCCAGCTATGGATGATGATGATTACCGTCGAGGGCGTTTGACCAATCATAAGAAATTCGGTGAAGCTATGGCCATTTTGGCAGGAGATGCCTTATTCCTAGATCCTTACGCCTTGATAGCGCAGGCAGATTTGTCAAGTCAGATCAAGGTGGACTTGATTGCTAACTTATCCCTAGCGTCAGGAAGTCTGGGTATGGTGGCAGGGCAAGTTTTGGATATGGAAGGCGAACACCAGCACTTGTCCTTGGAAGAACTTCAGACCATTCATGCTAATAAGACTGGAAAACTACTAGCTTATCCCTTCCAAGCGGCTGCTATTATAGCCGAATTGGAACCTGAAATGCAGGTGAAGCTGAAAATTGTTGGTGAATTGATTGGACTGGCTTTTCAGGTCAGAGACGATGTGCTGGATGTGACAGCTAGTTTTGAAGAAATTGGTAAGACACCACAAAAGGATCTACAGGCAGAAAAGTCAACCTATCCAGCCTTGTTGGGCTTGGAAGAGGCTATTGCCTTTTGTAACCAAACATTGGATCAAGCTAATGCCAAATTAGAAGAAATTGCCCAGCAGGTTCCTTTTGAAACAGAATCGATTGTAAAAGTAGTAGAAAGTTTGAGAATCAATGGCTAAGGAAAGAGTGGATGTACTAGCTTATAAACAGGGCTTGTTTGAAACGCGAGAGCAGGCCAAGCGCGGTGTCATGGCTGGTCTAGTCGTAGCAGTTCTTAACGGAGAACGGTTTGACAAGCCAGGAGAGAAAATTCCAGATGACACCGAGTTAAAACTCAAGGGGGAGAAACTCAAATATGTTAGTCGTGGTGGCTTGAAACTGGAGAAGGCCTTGCAGGTCTTTGATTTGTCAGTAGAAGGAGCTACAACAATTGATATAGGTGCTTCTACTGGAGGCTTTACCGATGTCATGTTGCAAAATGGTGCCGAGTTGGTCTTTGCAGTCGATGTTGGTACCAATCAGTTGGCTTGGAAATTACGCCAAGACCCACGAGTTGTCAGTATGGAACAGTTCAATTTCCGCTATGCTGAAAAGACTGATTTCGAAAAGGAACCGAGCTTTGCCAGTATTGATGTAAGTTTTATTTCCCTCAGTCTGATTTTGCCGGCCTTGCATCGTGTCTTGGCTGAACAAGGTCAGGTCGTGGCTCTGGTTAAGCCTCAGTTTGAGGCAGGACGTGAGCAGATTGGGAAAAATGGAATCATTCGTGATGCTAAAGTTCATCAGAATGTCCTTCAATCTGTCACAGCTATGGCAGTAGAGGAAGGTTTTTCAGTTCTTGGCTTGGACTTTTCTCCCATCCAAGGTGGACATGGAAATATTGAGTTTTTAGCATATTTGAAAAAAGAAGAGTCAGCAAGTAATCAGGTTCTTGCTGAGATTGAAGAAGTAGTAGAGAGGGCGCATAGTCAATTTAAAAATGAATAAAAAAGAGAGACTTGAAAAAATTAGACGATTTGTGACAGATTATCAAATCGGTACGCAAGAAGAAATTGTAGAACATTTGAAAGAGGCAGGCATCACTGCCACTCAGGCAACGGTATCCCGAGATATCAAAGAACTAGGTATTGTCAAAATTCCTTTGAGAGACAACACCTATGTCTACGAATTACCAAAATCAATCGTGAAAAGTTTGCAACTGGCTGAAGACAATATTGAGTCAGCTGAATTGATGGACAAGATGATCAATCTCCAAGTGATCCCAGGAAATACGGCTTTTGTAAAAGCCCAGTTAACCGAGACTTTTGCGGACAAGATTTTCAGCTGTTTGGCTGATGATAGCTCGATTTTAGTCATTGCCAGAAGTGAAAGTCTAGCTGAGGAAATCTTTGAACAAGTAAAAAATTGGTAGGTCTATATGTTACTTGAAATTTCGATAAAAAACTTTGCCATTATTGAGGCCATTTCCCTTAATTTTGAAAAGGGGATGACTGTCTTGACTGGTGAAACGGGTGCAGGGAAGTCGATTATCATTGATGCCATGAATATGATGTTGGGAGCTCGTGCGACGACAGATGTTATTCGTCATGGTGCGCCAAAGGCAGAGATAGAGGGGCTTTTCTCAGTTGAGAATAGTCGCCTTTTACAGGAAATTTTTGATGGGCAAGGTTTGGAAATGGGTGATGAAATTATCATCCGTCGAGAAATCTTGCAAAATGGTCGTAGTATTAGTCGTGTTAATGGCCAGATGGTTAATTTGTCTGTTTTGCGTGCTATTGGGCAACATCTTGTGGATATACATGGTCAGCATGACCAAGAGGAGTTAATGCGTCCTCAACTGCACATCCAGATGTTGGATGAATTTGGCGACGTAGCTTTTTGGGGCTTGAAAGAAACCTATCAGACGAGTTTTGATGCTTATCGGAAAATGCGTAAGCAGGTTCTGGAAGTCAAAAAAAACCAACAGGAACACAAGGCACGTATTGAAATGTTGGAATTTCAAATGGCAGAGATTGAAGCAGCAAACTTGCAGGCTGGAGAAGACCTGGCTCTCAATCAAGAGCGTGATAAACTTCTCAATCATAAAAATATCGCGGATACGCTGACCAATGCCTACAGTATGTTGGACAATGAAGACTTTTCAAGTCTTGCCAATGTTCGTTCAGCCATGAATGACATGGAAAGTGTCGAAGAGTACGATCCTGAATACCGTGAAATTTCAAGCTCTCTGTCTGAGACCTACTATGTCTTAGAAGACATTAGCAAACGTTTGGAAGCTATTATTGAGGACCTTGATTTTGACGGCAATCGTCTCATGCAGGTTGAGAATCGCTTGGACCTCCTTCATACTATTACCCGCAAGTACGGTGGAACTGTAGACGATGTCTTGCTTTATTTTGCCAAGATTTCGGAAGAATACAATCTCTTGACAGGCAATAACCTTTCTTCTGAAGACATGGAAGCAGAGCTCAAGAAATTGGAAGTTAATCTTGTCGATTTGGCAGGTCAGCTTGCATCTGCTCGTCATGATTTGGCTCAGCAGCTTGAAGCTGAGATTAAACAAGAACTGCAAGATCTTTATATGGAGAAAGCCCAGTTTCAGGTTCGTTTTAGCAAGGGCAAATTCAGTCGTGAGGGCAATGAAACGGTTGAGTTTTACATTTCAACTAACCCTGGCGAAGACTTTAAACCCTTGGTCAAGGTTGCGTCTGGTGGGGAATTATCCCGTCTCATGCTAGCCATTAAGTCTGCCTTTTCACGTAAAGAAGGCAAGACCAGCATTGTCTTTGATGAGGTGGATACGGGAGTTTCAGGCCGTGTAGCCCAAGCTATTGCACAAAAGATTCATAAGATTGGCCAACATGGTCAGGTTCTAGCTATCTCCCACTTGCCACAAGTGATTGCGATTGCGGATTATCAATTCTTTATTGAGAAGATTAGCAATGAGCATTCAACCGTTTCAACTGTTCGTCTCTTGACGGTTGAAGAGCGAGTGGAGGAAGTTGCCAAGATGTTGGCAGGTGATGATGTGACAGAAGCTGCCCTGACGCAAGCCAGAGAATTGTTGAGAAACAGGGAGAAATAAGATGACAGACTATTATGTAATTGGAGATGTTCACGGAAAAGCTGGGATGCTGGAAGACCTTCTCAAAACATGGGATGGTCAGACCCAGTTGCTCTTTCTAGGGGACTTGATTGACCGTGGTGAAGATAGTCGCCGTGTTCTAGAGATGGTTAAGGACTTGGTGGACAATCAAGGGGCGATCTGTTTGTCAGGAAATCACGAGTATATGTTTTTGACTTGGCTTGATAACCCAGAAGAAAGCTATGATCACTATCGTCGTAATGGTGGAGATACAACCATTAACTCTATCCTAGGTCGTCCTTTGGATGCACCAGTTGATGGAGTTGAGGATGCCAAGCGTGTTGCTACCGAAGCAGCAGATTTGGTCGAATTTATTCGTCAAATGCCTTTTGTGGTGGAGACAGACAAGTATATCTTCGTTCACGCAGGTATTGATTTAACCTTGGATGACTGGCATGAAACCACAGATTATAAAAAGGTTTGGCTTAGAAAACCATTCCACGAAGCAGAAAATCATACTGGGAAAACTATTGTCTTTGGTCATACACCGGTTTATGGTTTGTTAAAGCAAGACCGAGGTACAGCTGAGCTTTGGACTACAGAAGATGGTAAGATTGGGATGGACGGAGGAGCTGTTTATGGTGGTGTCATTCACGGGATTGTCTTTACAGACCAAGGAATGACAGAACATCACTTTATCGAAAATGACGGCTTTGTCGCTGAAGATTAGTACTCCTAGCAGGGTATGGTCTTGTCAAAATGTCAAAAACAATTTATAATAAATAGATACCCTGAAAGGAAGAGAATCATGAACTTAGAAGAATTGAAAAAACGACAGGAGAGGATTCGTAACTTCTCTATTATCGCCCATATTGACCACGGGAAATCAACTCTAGCAGACCGCATTTTGGAAAAAACAGAGACGGTTTCAAGTCGTGAAATGCAGGCCCAGCTTTTGGATAGCATGGATTTAGAGCGGGAACGTGGGATTACCATTAAGTTAAATGCCATCGAGCTGAATTATACTGCAAAAGATGGGGAAACTTATATTTTCCACTTGATTGACACGCCGGGACACGTAGACTTTACCTATGAAGTTTCGCGTTCGCTAGCTGCCTGTGAGGGGGCTATTTTGGTGGTCGATGCCGCTCAAGGGATTGAGGCTCAAACCCTTGCCAACGTTTATCTGGCCTTGGACAATGATTTGGAAATCATGCCAGTCATTAACAAAATTGACCTGCCTGCTGCAGATCCAGAGCGCGTGCGTACAGAGATTGAAGATGTGATTGGTTTGGATGCCAGTGAAGCAGTCTTAGCATCTGCCAAGGCTGGTATCGGTATCGAAGAAATTCTTGAGCAAATCGTAGAAAAAGTGCCAGCGCCAACGGGTGATGTGACGGCACCACTTAAGGCCTTGATTTTCGACTCTGTTTACGATGCCTACCGTGGAGTTATTCTCCAAGTTCGTGTCATGGATGGAGTGGTCAAACCTGGCGATAAGATTCAGCTCATGAGCAATGGCAAGACCTTTGATGTGACTGAGGTTGGAATTTTCACTCCTAAAGCAGTTGGTCGTGATTTCCTTGCGACTGGTGACGTTGGTTATATTGCGGCTTCTATTAAGACAGTTCAGGATACCCGTGTGGGTGATACCGTTACCTTGGCAACCAATCCTGCGGCAGAGCCATTACATGGTTACAAACAGATGAATCCGATGGTCTTTGCGGGTCTCTACCCAATCGAATCAAACAAGTACAATGACCTACGTGAAGCGCTTGAAAAATTGCAACTGAATGACGCTAGTCTTCAGTTTGAACCAGAAACATCTCAGGCACTTGGATTTGGTTTCCGTTGTGGTTTCCTTGGACTTCTCCATATGGATGTTATCCAAGAACGTTTGGAACGTGAGTTCAATATCGATCTCATCATGACAGCTCCGTCTGTTATCTATAAGGTTAATTTGACTGACGGTGAGTCTATGGATGTGTCCAACCCGTCTGAATTCCCAGATCCAACTAAGATTGCGACCATTGAGGAGCCATATGTTAAGGCGCAAATCATGGTACCACAGGAGTTCGTAGGAGCAGTAATGGAGCTAGCTCAGCGCAAGCGTGGGGACTTTGTGACTATGGATTATATCGATGATAACCGTGTCAATGTTATCTATCAAATTCCACTGGCTGAAATCGTCTTTGACTTCTTTGATAAACTCAAGTCTTCGACGCGTGGTTATGCAAGCTTTGACTACGAATTGTCAGAGTATCGTCCGTCTAAGCTGGTGAAAATGGATATCCTTCTCAATGGAGACAAGGTGGATGCCCTCAGCTTCATCGTTCACAAGGACTTTGCCTACGAACGTGGGAAACTCATCGTTGATAAGCTCAAGAAAATCATTCCTCGTCAACAATTTGAGGTGCCAATTCAAGCAGCAATTGGACACAAAATTGTCGCTCGTACTGATATTAAGGCCCTTCGTAAGAACGTACTTGCTAAATGTTATGGTGGTGACGTTTCTCGTAAGCGTAAACTCCTTGAAAAACAAAAAGCTGGTAAGAAGCGTATGAAAGCTATCGGATCAGTTGAAGTCCCACAAGAAGCCTTCCTCAGCGTCTTGAGCATGGATGAAGAATAGTTATCATAATTGCCTTTCCTTGTTCACAGGAAATTTATATAAGAATCAATAGTAAAGCAGGCTTAGATGGTCTGCTTTTTTAGTTTTTATACTCTTCGAAAATCTCTTCAAATCACGTCAGCGTCACCTTACCGTAGATATGATCACTGACTTCGTCAGTTTCATCTACAACCTTAAAACCATGTTTTGAGCTGNNTTTTCATTGAGTATTAGAACAGAAAAATGCTTGGAGTATTTGTTTGTGTGTTTATTTTTATATAACAAACTATAAACACAACAAAAATATAAAAAAAGAGACAAAAATCAACAGAAAACTATTGACAACGATTTCATATAGTGTTATACTTATGGCATAAAGTTAATGGAAAGAAGGGAAAACCTTATGGGATTAGATCATTTCTTTGACAAAAACCTTGTGTTTTGCTTAGAAGCGGATAATCAAGAACATCTCTTTGATCAGGTTGCAACTTTATTGGAAGAACGAGAAATCGTAACTCCGACCTATCGTGAAGCCTTGATCACGCGTGAAAAGTCATTTCCAACTGGCTTAGATATGGAATTTTTGGGTAAGGATTTGCCGAATGTGGCTATTCCTCACACAGATATTGTTCATAATCTGGCTGAAAAAGTTGTGGTCGTTCGATTAGAGAAACCGGTGACCTTCCACAATATGATTGCGCCGGATAAGGAAGTAGAAGTATCCTTACTCTTCTTTATTATCAATAACTCGAGTTCAAGTCAAACCAACATTCTTGCTCAGTTGATGGACTTCTTCACAGGAAATGGTCATCTTGAAGACCTATCAAAAATTTCTGAACCAGAAGCCCTCTATGCTTATATCGCTGAAGCAATCGCTTAATCTTGTCTATTAAAAATATTAAATCGGAGGAGATCCATATGATTAAAATTCTTGCTGCCTGCGGTGCAGGTGTTAACTCAAGCCACCAAATTAAAAGTGCTCTTGAAGAAGAACTTTCAAACCGTGGTTACGATGTGCACTGTGATGCAGTTATGGTTAAGGACGTTAACGAAGACCTTATCAAAGGTTATGACATCTTTACACCAATTGCTGCGACAGATCTTGGTTTTGACCCAGGTATCCCAGTTATCGAAGCTGGACCAATCTTATTCCGTATCCCAGCAATGAGTGCTCCAGTATTTGACAATATTGAAGCAGCTATCAAAGAGCACGGCTTAAGCTAATTTTAATTTGTTAACATTCATATAACATAAAAAAGGGAGGAACTGTTATGGATGCAATCTTTGACCTAATCGGAAAGGTTTTCAATCCCATCTTAGATATGGGTGGACCTGTCATCATGTTGATCATTTTGACAGTATTGGCTTTACTTTTTGGAGTGAAATTCTCCAAAGCGCTTGAAGGTGGTATCAAACTTGCCATCGCTCTTACAGGTATCGGTGCTATCATCGGTATGCTGAACACTGCTTTCTCAGCATCACTTGCAAAATTCGTTGAAAACACTGGTATCCAATTGAGTATCACTGACGTTGGTTGGGCACCACTTGCTACAATCACTTGGGGTTCTGCTTGGACACTATACTTCTTGCTCATCATGTTGATTGTCAACATAGTGATGCTAGCTATGAAGAAAACAGATACACTTGACGTTGATATCTTTGATATCTGGCACTTGTCTATCACAGGTCTCTTGATTAAATGGTATGCAGATAACAACGGTGTGAGCCAAGGGGTTTCACTCTTTATTGCTACAGCAGCTATCGTACTTGTTGGTGTGTTGAAAATTATCAACTCTGACTTGATGAAACCTACATTTGATGACCTTCTTAACGCACCAAGTTCATCACCAATGACATCAACTCACATGAACTACATGATGAACCCAGTTATCATGGTTTTGGATAAGATTTTTGAAAAATTCTTCCCAGGTCTTGATAAATATGACTTTGATGCTGCAAAATTGAATAAGAAAATCGGTTTCTGGGGATCTAAATTCTTTATCGGTTTCATTCTTGGTATTGTTATCGGTATTATGGGAACTCCACATCCAATTGCAGGAGTTGAAGATGCAGATAAATGGCGTCTTGTTATCAGAGGATGGTTGTCTCTTGGTTTGACTGCCGGTGTATCTTTGGAACTCTTCTCACTTATCGGTTCATGGTTCATCGCAGCCGTAGAACCACTATCACAAGGTATTACAAACGTTGCTACTAAACGTCTTCAAGGACGTAAATTTAACATCGGTCTTGACTGGCCTTTCATCGCTGGTCGTGCTGAAATCTGGGCTTGTGCTAACGTACTTGCACCAATCATGTTGATTGAAGCTGTGCTTCTTTCAAAAGTCGGAAATGGTATCTTGCCACTTGCAGGTATCATCGCTATGGGTGTTACTCCAGCTCTCTTGGTTGTAACTCGTGGTAAATTGCTCCGTATGATCATCTTTGGAACACTCTTGTTGCCACTCTTCCTTCTTTCAGGTACACTTATCGCACCATTTGCAACAGAACTTGCTAAAGGTGTAGGTGCCTTCCCAGCAGGTGTGAGTGAAACTCAATTGATTACTCACTCTACTCTTGAAGGACCAATCGAAAAACTTCTTGGTTGGACAATTGGTAACACTACAACTGGTGATATCAAAGCAATCCTTGGTGCTGTAGTCTTTCTTGTATTCTATATCGGTATCTTTGCTTGGTACAGAAAACAAATGATTAAACGTAACGAAGAGTACGCAGCAAAAGCAAAATAATGCGCTCCTATAAAATGTAAGCTCAATGAAAATCAAAGA
>NZ_VMLP01000023.1:0-104732 GCF_013276755.1 Streptococcus sp. 5004
TTTCTTTGCCATCTTTTTCGATAACTACATATCTAGTATCTGGGCGAACAGTTGGAATATATTTAGCTGTCACTGGCGTTCCGTTCTTATCAACACGTTTAACCGTTACTCCTGTAGCTTTTCCTACAAAGTTTGGTTCTGGAGTAAACGTTACTTTTCCATTTTCATCGATTTTGTACGTCCCTTCTCCTGAAACTGTCTTCGTTGTTGTTTCATCATCGAATTTTGGTTTTACAGCTTCATCGATTTCTACTGGTACTTCTTTTCCGTTAAGTGTTACTTTTCCACCTGTAAATGTTGGTGTTCCTTCTTGAGATTGTCCTTTTGGACCTTCTGATTCAGCATCTTTAGAAGTTGGTGATACCGGGATTACTACTGGTATGTATTTAGCTGTTACTGGTGTTCCGTTCGTATCAACACGTTTAACCGTTACTCCTGTAGCTTGTCCTGTAAATGTTTTTTCTGGTGTGAATGTTACTTTTCCAGTCTCATCGATTGTGTATGTTCCTTCGTTTGGAACTGTCTTCGTTGTTGTTTCATCATCGAATTTTGGTTTTACAGCTTCATCGATTTCAACAGTTTTTTCTTGACCGTTAATCGCTACTTTTCCACCTTTAAATGTTGGCGTTCCTTCTTGAGTTGCACCTTGAACATTTGTTGTTACTACATCTGAGCTTGTTGGTGTTGCTGGTCTTACAACTGGTGTGTACTTAGCTGTTGCTGGTGTTCCATTTGTATCTACACGACGTACATCAATTCCTGCAGTTTTACCTGTGAATGTTTTTTCTGGTGTAAATGTTACTTTCCCAGTCTCATCAATTGTGTATGTTCCTTCGTTTGGTACTTTAACAGATTTTTCGTCTGTAGGTTGTTTAGTCGCAGGATCGATTAATTTAGCTGGTACGTTGTTATCTAATGGAACTTCTACTTCTGTACCGTTAACAGTTGCTTTCCCTGTTATGAATACTGGAGTTGCTTCTTGCGTTGCACCTTGGACATCTTCTGTCACAGCGTCTGTTGCTGTTGGTGTCGCAGGTTTAACTGTTGGTGTGTACTTAGCTGTCGCTGGTGTTCCATTCGCATCTTTTGCTTCAACTATCGCTGGTACTGGTGTTCCTGCGAAATCTTTATTTGGTGTGAATGTTACTTCTCCAGTGGTTGGTTTGATTGTGTATGTTCCAACTGTATTTCCTTTAGCGTCTTTTGCTGGAATTGTTGTTTTATCTGTTGGATTTCCAGTTTCTGGATCTACTAATTTCGCTGGTTGGTCTGCATCAATCTTCATTGGAACTTTGTCACTACCTTGAGTGAATGTTGGTGTTCCACTTTGCTCAGCACCTTGAATTCCTTCTGTTGTTACTGGAGTTCCTGTTGGTTTGATTGGTGTAATAGTTGGTGTGTAAGTTGTTGTAACTGTCGTTCCATTTGTATCTGCCGCTTGAACAGTTACTGGTTTAACAGCTCCTACATAAGTTTTGTCAGTTGGTGTAAATACAGCCACTGCTTTTCCATCTACATTCTTAACTGTAAATTTACCTACTACTTTTCCATTTGGATCTTTTGCTTCTACTTCATCAGCTGGTTGTCCATTTTCTCCTAGTACCTTATATGATAAAGGATCGATTGCTGCTGTTTTTTCAGTTCCATTAACATCCGCTTTACCTGGTACGAATGTTACTTCTTTAGATTGTTCTACACCTTGTACATCTGTTGATGTAGCTGGATCTGCTGTCGGTGCTACACCTACGATATGTGGTGTGTAAGTTGTTTTAACAGTTGAGCCATTTACATCTTCCGCTTGTACATTTGCTGGTAATACCTTACCTGTATAAGTTTTATCAGTCGGTGTGAATGTTACTGTGTTTGTTGCTGGGTCAATTGAGTATGTTCCTACTTGAGTAACTCCGTCCTCTTTATAGGCTGGTACTGTCGCTTCTGTTGGTACACTTCCGTCAGCATTTACTAATTTAGCAGATCCTGCTTTGATTGCTACTGTTTTTTCTACACCTGAAATTGTCGCCTTACCTGGAGCAAATGCTACAACTCCTGTTTGCACTTCACCTTGAATATTTGTTGATTCTGCAGGTGTTGCTGTTGGTTTAACTCCTACGATTGTTGGAGTGTAAGTTGTTTTAACGGTTGTTCCATTTACATCTTCTGCTTGTACATTTGCTGGTAATACTTTACCCACATAAGCCTTATCCGTTGGTGTAAATGTTACAGTATTTGATGTTGGATCAATTGTATATTCTCCGACTTTGTTTCCATTTGCATCTTCAGCATTTACTGCAGTTCCTGCAGCTACTGGATTGCCTTGTTTATCAAGAAGAACTGCTGAATTATCTTTAATAGGTACTTCTACATCTCCTGCTGTGAATGTTGGTGTTCCTTTTTGTCTTTCACCTTGGATTCCTGTTGAAGTAGCTTCTTTAGCTGTTGGGGTTACGCCTGTTACTGTTGGTGTGTATTTCCCTTTTGATGTAACTGGAACTTGATTTCCTTCTGAGTCAGTTGCCATTACGGATACCTGTACATTAACACCTTTACCTTCTCCTTTAAATGTTGGAAGTGGTTTAAATGTTACTACACCTGTTGTTGAATCGATTGAATACGTTCCTTCTCCTTTGACTTCAACTTCACCTTTTTCATTAGCACCTTCTAGTGAGTATGCCGCTGTTGCCCAGTCTACATTAGTTCTATCTGGAGTGTTAGCTGTTGTATTTAATTCAGAGAAGCGATCTTTTCCTGATTTAGAAGTTTGAGTTTGTCCTTGTTTTCCAGTAGTTTCATCTGCAGATGGTTGGATTCCATATACAGTTGGTGTATATGTGTTTTCTGTAGCTACTGTTACTGGGGTTCCTGATTCATCGTTGAATGTTACATTTGCTGCTACTGTTACTGGATTTGCTGTTCCTACAAAGCCTTCTACTGGAGTGAAGGTTACTTCACCTGTTGTTGAATCAACAGTGTAAGTTCCTTGATCAGTTGTTACTGAAGAAACTTTATTTCCTGTTGCTGGATCTACTAGTTTGTAATCTGATACAGTAGTTCCTTCTTTTCCATCATTGAAATTATCTGCCATTGAGTCAGTTTGTTTTTGACCTTGAGCTCCTGATGATTTCTCTGGATCTGTTACTACGATGTAGTAAGTTGTTTCTGCTACTGCGTCTTCTGTTACTGCACCTGCATCTGTTCCATCTACTGTTGGAGTTGTTACAACACCGTTTGAATCTACTGCACTTACTGTTACTTTGTAGCGTCCTTTTTGAGATAATACATAAGCGTTAGCTTTAGCTAGGTTTGCTTCTGCAGCTGTTTTCAGAGCTGCACGTGCTATTTCTACTGCTTTTTCAGCTTCTATAGCTGCAGTACGCGCTGACTCTACTTCAGTATTTTTTGTTGAAAGGTTTACTTTAGCTGTTTCTAATTGCGTTTCTACAGATGCTTTAAACTCTTGAGCATGCGCAAGTCTTCTCTCTGCTAATTCTTGAGCCGTCGGAGAAATAGAACGTAGTTTTAGATTATCTAATGCTTTTTGAGCATCATCTGCTAATCTTGATGCACGACCCAATAGTTCTTGAAGGCGAGCTAATTCGTTTTGTGAATCTTGTTGTTCTTTGATAGCTGTTGCTGCTGCTTGAGTTTTAGTTGCTGCTGTACGTTGAGCTTGAATATAAACTGTTTCTTCAGCTTGAGCTCCGTCAAAAGTAGTTACTGTACCGTCTGGTGCAGTTGCCGTTACTTTTGTTTTAATCGTATCTGAATCTGTTGCTGATGTTTTATCATCGATTGTATCTGCAAATGCTACGTTTGCTTTAGTTGATTTAACTAAGTCTACTGATGTATCTTTTGCTTCTGAATAACTTGTTGAAGTCCCTGCTGGTTTAGCATTTTGAATTGATGCTACATCTGTAGAAGATGCTTCGCGGTATGCTATATACCCTTTAAACCCTGATTCAGTCTCAACTTCCCAACCAGCATTTGTTTCTTTAGCTGTTACTGCTGTACCGTCAGAAGATGTCCATTGGTTTGTTACTGAATCATAATTCACAGTTACAGTAACACCTGTTACATCAGCTGTCTGATCTTTTGGTAAAGCAGTAACTGTACGCCTTACATCACCGACCGCTGTTACTTCTCCGTTTTTGCGGATTTCAGCAACTTTTTCTATTAAAGTAGCTGCATTTGAAATTGCATTCCATGTACGTGTGAATTCATAAACGATGAAATCCACACTACCATCAGCTTTAGCATCTGTATAGACACGACGTTCTGTTAATGTTGTAGTTCGATCTACATTCTCTTTTAGTACATATGCATCTTCATTTGGAAGATTGTATTTACCTGTTGCACTATTGAAAGTAGCTGTATATTCATTATTATCTTTATCTTTTACTTTAACAACTTCACGCTGTAAATTTGCACGTACTTTATCTGTAGTAGCTTTTGCTGCAATACTATCAACACCAACGTATTTTGTAGATTCTGGTGTTACAGTTAAGTTAAGAGTTGAATCTTCTGTTGTAGATGCTACTCCTAATACCGTACCTTCTTGCACTGCTGTATTAGTAGTACCTGCAGCCACTGTCCAGTTACCATCTTTAACTACAAGTTTTGTAACTGTTCCATCTGGCATTGTAATTTCCGCTTTGTTAGCACCTTTTGAAATTGTCACAGGTACATTTGTAGCATAAGCTTCAACATTCTTAACCGTAATTTTAGATGCTACTGCAATTGTAATATTTTCATGAGCTTCTTGACCATACATATTCCAATCCGTATTTTTTGCATTGGTTGTATTATTGTAGTCTTTGGCATAAACAGATGCTGTGAAAATACCAGCTTCATTTGCTGTTCCAGTAATATCTCCAGTTGTTGGATTATAATTTAATCCTGGTACAACATCATTTATCGGAGTTTCACTTCCTGTATAATTACCGTTTAGGGTTGTATGCGCTGTGATTGTACGCGGTGAATTCTGAGTTCTTACTTTAGAACCATCAACTGCAGTAAAGGTTGCGCCTTTCTCTTGTTTAGGGGCAGTTTTTGAACCAGCAACAACTTTGTCTCCACCTCTTGTGTATACATAACCAGCTCTTTCATCACGACTAATTCCATCATTATCGACATATTCAATATTATGATTTACTTGATCACCTATTGTTACTAATTTTGATGTTCCTTGAATACGTGGTGCAGAGCTATCTTGCCATCCAATCCATCCAGATTTTAGGTTACGAAAATCAAATTTTTGAGTAGAACCATCTGGTTTAGAAACAGTAACCAGATAACGCATGTCATATACACCGTTTTGAAGATCAGATTCTATATATCCTTCTACAGTATCTGTAGTTGCATTATAAGCTAATCCTGGCGGTAAATTGCTTATGTCGATGTTTGTGACTTTGTATCCTGCTGCTACTGCTTCCTGTGATAAACTAAAACGATTTTTTACATCAGTAATATACACATAATGATTCCCTTGTTCAAAAGTATACCCGTAGATTTCTGTAGCTATATACTCATAGGCACCTCTTGAACCGTAAACTGTACTTCCGTTGTTGTTCCCTGTAACACGTGGTTTCCCAGTCCATAGCTTAGCTTCTCGACCAAGCTTTTGAGCTTCTGTTTTTGATAAAGGGATGTCCGTACGTCCACTAATCCCAGCTTGTCCATTAACATCCGCAGGCACATCAGTGTTATCAGATTGATATCCATGAACATAAACTTTATAATCCTTATTCCTATCTAAAACTTCATAAGATTTACCTGTTGCTGTAGCGAATTCACCATTTCCTTTTCTAAGTTCGGTAGATGCTAATGTATACCCTTCGTTAGCTGAACGTAAGTGTGAACCTTGGACTAGTTCTTTACCATTACGCTCATCTTTTGAACCTGTATTTTCAATTGCGTTTGACTCAGATTTTTTCTCTGTATTTTCTGCTTTTTTCCCTACAGTTTCTTTACCATTTGTAGTATCAACTGCTGGAGCTGCTTTTTTCTCAACTGGTTTGTTTTGTAGTTTTGAGTTTACAGTTGTTACAAGTTTGTTGTAAGCAGCTTTTAACTCATCTTGACTATTAGCACTTGAAAGAGCTGCTTTTGCCGCTTCCAAATCTGCATTCAAAAGAGCCAAACTTTCGTCTGTCTTGTTTGCATATTTGCCTGCAGCTATATTTTCTGCTACCTGGTTAACATAAGATTCTAATTGAGTCTTATCCAATTTCGGAGCTACTACTTCTTTCGGAGCTTCTTCTGCTTTAGTTTCTGGTTTAACTTCTGCAGCTTTTGTAGTCTCAGGTTTCGCTTCTGCAGTATCTTGATCAGTTTTTCCAGCTGGAGACGTTGCAGCTACTGATGCTTCTGCACCTTGAACTTCCGTTGCTGATACCGCACCAGCTCCAAGAAACATCAAACCAGCTGCAATTGCTACCGATGCTGCTCCAAAGCTATACTTCCGGATACCATAACGAATATATTTCTCCGTTCGAAAATCTTGTTGACCTCTCTTCATGAGATTCAACCTCCTTGATTTATTTTATTCGTGTTGATTTAAAGCATTAGGGCAAATAAAAAGCCCCCCCCCCCCCTTAAATTTTTTAGTAATATTAAGAGGAGAACATCTTAAAAAAGATTGCTATATGATTCTAAACACTATAGCTCATTATAACATTAACACTTGTTCCGTTCAAGTATTATAGCTGGTAATTATTGAGTTTGAATGAGTGTTTTTTAATTTTATTAGAAATCTTTCTATTTTTCATTAACGATGATCAATGCTTTAGTATAAAACCAATTTAAATACGCTTAAAGAGTATTGTATTGAAACACGGGCCCCTAAGAATAACAGCAGTAACTTAAATTTACCTTATAAGGAGATGTTTCGAAATCAAAAAAAGTTAAGACATAGTGTCTTCAACTTTTGGCTCCATAATATTTATAGCAGCTAAATCCCCTATAGAGATTATAGAGCCTATTTTGTTGTAGAAAAAAAGCCCCATAGGAGCTATCACGAAAAGCAACTAAACAACTCATTAGAAAGAATCAAATGGAACAAATACTTTTTATCACAAAATTACTGGACATTAAAGACCCTAATATCAAAATGATGGATGTTGTTAATAGAGTTTTACATAAAGAAATCATTGCTAAACTGGACTACGACGCCCCATCTTTCCCTGATTGCGGATGGAAAATGAAGAAATCTGACTTTCAAAAACTTTCTAAGTTTCTTTACCTTGAAACGACTTCTATGCTTAGCCGAATCCTTCAAATTTAAGCACTATCATTGCTTAAAAATGATGTGTCATAGTCTCCGGATAAATCTGAGCTAAGGCCTCTTCTCTTCTTTTTTTCCGATAGGCAATTCAGGAAACCAAGCAGAAGTAGAGCAATAGGGTGACTAGAATTCCCAATATCCTATAAGTTCTATCTAATAGTTTGCGGTAGCTTTGGGCCACTTTCCCTAGTGAATAGTGAGCCGCTAGGACGATATTTTCTGCCTTTGACTGACCATAGTCCGCCTGCTCCATATCCGAAAAAATATGAGGGACGAAAATCAGTTCTTTTTCTAAAAACCCTAACTTAATCAAGTCTTTCTTCCAATCAGGACGAAGCTGAGGACTCGATACAAGGTAAACATATTCCAAACCCAGATGTCGTGCGATACGTGCTCGATAGACCTGGGGGCTCTCAAAGCCATAGCGATGGATTTCCTTGGCTGGATGAATGGTGACAATTCTCGACATGCTATAGACTCTTTCTCTCTTATTTTCTGCTTACAAAGGAAAACCACCCTCACAAAAAGGCGAGGGTGGTTCATCCGTTACAATGCTTGGGGATTTCCTAGCAAGTTCCCCATCAAAAGGACTTTATGTTATGCTATCACAAAGACTGACCATCTGCAAGATAGACTGACTTAGACAGGATAGCTTGAGGGAGTTTTCTTATTGTTTGTAAATCGATTCTCTGAAATCATCTGTGCTACGTAGGTAGGCATTGTAGATTTTTTGTTTTAACAAGTGTACCCAACTTGCAGGAGCATGGCTTGTCGTACGATCAATGTTAGCCACATCTTTTGCCACTGCTTGATCGATCAGTTCTTGCATTTGGGCAGCTGAACGGATTGTAATCTCCTTGCTACTGTTTGGCACACCAAGTTCGTACTGAATGGTAATTGGTTTCAACTGTTCTTGCTTACGAATACGTTGATGAAACATATCCTTCTTGAAATCAGCCCATGAAGCGTATTGGTTGTCAAAGACATTTTTCAAGACGAGGCTATCAGTGATGAGGCCAACATCTTTTCGGTGCCAATCTGAATAGGTGATATCACCATTTCGTTTAGCTTCTTCTGCATATTGGTTGGATACATATGGTAAGAACCCATCTTGGTAACCTTTTTCTGCTAACAATTCATAGGCCGTCTTTCTAAACATGATGTCACCAGGCGCACCCTTTGGATTGCTGAGGGCAGCATAAATCGGTGAGAACATGTTGATAAGATGATAGCCATTACGAGTATAGTCACTCTTATCACGGTAAGCTCGACGGTTGATGATATCATTGTCAATCAAGGCATCAAGACTAGTTAGCTTACTTACTTCAGCATCTGTCAATGGGCGAACAGAGTTTCCAGCATGCGTTTGTTTATGGTACTTGTCCTCAATGTAGAAATTCTCTATTTTTCTAAACCATTTTTTCTTAACATCATTAGACTTAGTTAGAATGGCATTGGCTTCCATAGCATCCAAGGTGTACAAGACATCGTACATACCGTGAACATACTCTTGCAAGGCTGCAGCTGATGTGAAGCGACTTGTCGGGTCATAAGTATGCAAGCGAGTTAGGGAATCCTTATCCCCTTTATAGAGAGTATTCAAGACAATAGCATCCTTATCTAGGTTGTCAGCAGATTGCAACAGTCCTAAGGCATACAACTCTGCTCCCAATCCTTCACGACGACCTTTTCCTTCAAAGTAAATATGTCCGTCAGAATTATGAACCATTTCATGGGTATAGACAGATGTTCCGTACTTATCCAACAAGCGGTCGCTGACATAGTGAACCTCTGAACCATTGGCATAGGCTCCGGCGCCTTTACTCTCCCCATACCACTTACCAGTAGGTCCAAAGAAATTGTAAATAGAAGCAATTGCCTTATCAGACAGGGTAGCCCAGTAATACTTGCTATTGCTATCTTTCATACCAAAGCCATCTGAAACCATAACTGAACGGAAGAGTTTTTCTTTGTATTCTGGTGAAAGAAGATGATACCAGATATCATAGTGGTCTCGTTGCCATTCAGCTGACTGGTCTACCTTACCACGAACATACTGACGGAGTTCTTCTCCGGATAAGACTGTATTATTGACACGGTCACGGTAGCGTTCGTAGCCACCAAAGGCCAAGGTAGAAAGGTTTGAAATCACATAAACATCCTCTTCTGGCAATGTCAATAGCGGTAGGAGCATATTTTTTAATTTCCAACTTGGTGCCGTAATACGGTCATAGACTCCCAGCCTATAGTTACTATCTGGTGTAGCTGACTCTTGTTTGGTACGCACTTCTGGAATAGCCGACTTACTCTCTACGATATAGGCCTTAGTATTTGTCTTCAACCATTCATTATTTGTTTTAGTTGGTAGGAAAAGTTTTCTGTAAGACTCTAGTAAATCAGTCACTGTCTTGCGACCTTTTGCAGCAGCCAGGGTTGTTTCATAGGCACTTGGATTATTTGATGCCTTAAGATTTTCCATACCACTCTGACCTAGGGCAATGATGGTATCCAGGGTTGAAGCTGTGCTATTGCCATCAAAGTCAAACTTATAGGTATTGAGATCCTTCGTATTGATGTGATCATAGTTGATATTGTACCAGCGATTGAGGTAGGTCAAACCAAGCAAGAAAGCTTCCTTGTTATTCTCGATTTTTTCGCTGATGTAGGTTGCTACACTATCTCCCATCGTATTGATAGACTTGTCCATGGCTAGCACTTTCCGGAGATGTTCACCGATATTGGCCTTAACTTTTTCAAACTCTTTGTCCAAATATAGCGGATCAAGTGAAGTATCTGCCTCAATGCCAAGAACTCTTCTCATAGCTACTGAGTCATATTCGACTCCTTGCAAATCTGCTAGAACTTGATCGGTCACTTTCGTATAGTCAGATAAAAAGACCTCCGGTGTAAAGATAAAGTTTTTACTTGCTACGCTGTATTCTGCAATCTGTGTATTTTTGAAATCTTCTTTGTAGGTGACATCCAGATAGCTGATTGTATTATCAGCAAAATGCAACATAAGCTTATTGATAGCTGCTTTATTGGCCTGAATATCTGTGATGATATCATTGTTCTTCATTGGTACAACATCCAGCAGCTCTGTGGAGTAGAGCTTATCAGTAGGATCGACTTGATTTCCATAGTGAACCACTAACTCTTTGTTGTAGAAAGGCATCAATTTCTCAATATTGTGATAAGCAACTTTTCGACTAGCTTGGCCTTGGCTTAACCGAGTATAGTCCACACTGTGCTGATTGGGCTTGAGTGTTTGACCTGTATCGTCTAGCGTCACTGTCATACCATATGACTGAACCTTTTCTCTAGCCTGATCTTGGGTGATTGGGGTCGCATAGAGATCTACCTTCTTGTTATCAACGGTAGTGCTAGCGTCTTCGATGTCCGCTCCCTTATATTGGTCTCCTGTGATGGCATAGCCATCTCCAGTATTGACCATGCTAACGACATGATGGATACGGCCATTTTGCCATGTAGAACCTGCTATACCTCCGACGCGTGGGTAGGTTGTCGTATTGAGAATGGTTCCATTTGCTAGCGCATGAGAGACCAAAGCACCACCTTGAACTTTCCCTACAATACCTCCAGCAAGTTGGTCATTGTTGCGGGCATTGCTAGAAATACTTGCATCAACAGCTACCTTATCAATCTTAGCCTTATTACCAGATAAGAGTCCTGCTATACCTCCCACATAGTAAGGAGAAGAATCCGCATGTTTAGCCTGAATGCTACCTGTAAAGGAACTATTGGTTATTTCTGTATCTTGAGCCTTGGCTACCAAACCTGCAACTGACTTGCTACCTGTCAATTGACCTTCTACAGCTACATTACTAATCTGGCTGTTAGTAGCCAATTTTGCTAGGCTGGCTGTGTCTTCTTGACTCTTAATCGCTACCGCTTTAAGATCAATATCTTTCACAGTAGCCTTGGTCAAGTTATCAAACAAGGCTGTTTTAAGGTCATAAATCGCAAACGGTTTTCCATCACTCGCACCGATAAGATTACCAGTGAAAGTTCCTGTCACATAGCTGGTTTGTCCCTTAGCTAAAGAAACCTCATCAGCTGTCATATCAGTTCCAAGTTTAAAGGTTCCAGCGAGATTGTCCTGCATGGCAGCAATCAGTTTCTTGAAGGAAGTATAAACTCCATCCTTGGACTGTTTTTGCTTATCAACTGTGAAACTATAGTTATCCTTGTATGTTGAACCTTCTTCTTGAACTAGTTCATTAAAGGCAACGGTTATCTTGTATTTCCCGTCAGTTGTTTCCTTAATAGAGCTAACTGGTAGCAGCATTTCCTTCATCTTGTCTGATTTGACTTTGACAAAATAAGGGGACAAATCACTTGGTATTTCTGATAAATTCAAATAACGACGGTAGTGACCATCTTCCTTACCATAGAGACCGACTTCATCTATATCTTTGATTTCAATTTTCTTATAGTCTAACTGAAAATCTTTCGTCGATACTTCTGTACTTTCCTGATCAGATTGACCTAGATTATAGGTTAGATAAGTCTTAATTGTATAAGGAGTATAGTAGTCCAAGCCATCAATCGTTTGCTGGACTGATGGATCTTTCAAATTCACCTCTTTGACCAATGTTCCATTTTGGTAAATTTGGGCCTTAGCCTTAACAAAAGCAGACGTTGGATCATCTAAGTGATAGTTGACTGCTACTGCTTTTTTGCTCTCCTCTTTAACAAGATTAGTGATTTCAACTGTTGGTTTGGTTTTAACAAGACTACCAACCTTGACAATCTCTTTGGTTGGCTCTAGTTCTGTACGTGAGATTTCCTTACTAGCTTCTACCTTACCATCTACGAGATAATCTTCATACTCGATTGTACGTAAACCGTCTTTCCCTTTCTGAGCAATTTCTCGGCGATTTTTTAAGATAGTCGCATCTTCGATTTCTTCAGTTTCATGAGGAATAGTTTCTGTTACTGTACGATGACTACTTGTCAAAGGCAGTTCAGGGAGGGCCTCTGCTACAGCAGCCTCACCTTCGTGACCTGACTCTTGCGTGCCTTGGGTACTGATGGGGCCTGTATAAGTCGGTGGTTCTGCTTGGACTAGAGCCTCCCCTTCATGACCTGACTCTTGTGTACCTTGAGTGCTGATTGGGTCTGTATAAGTCGGTGGTTCTGCTTGAACCAGTGCTTCTCCCTCGTGACCTGACTCTTGCGTACCTTGGGTACTGATGGGGCCTGTATAAGTCGGTGGTTCTGCTTGGACTAGAGCCTCGCCTTCATGACCTAGCTCTTGCGTGCCTTGGGTACTGATTGGGCCTGTGTACGCTGGTTGTGCTGGTTGAACCAGTGCTTCTCCCTCGTGCCCCAACTCTTGCGTACCTTGAGTGCTGATAGGTTCTGTATAAGTCGGTGGTTCTGCTTGGACTAGAGATTCGCCTTCATGACCTGACTCTTGTGTACCTTGAGTGCTGATTGGGTCTGTATAAGTCGGTGGTTCTGCTTGGACTAGAACCTCGCCTTCATGATCTGGCTCTTGTGTACCTTGAGTGCTGATTGGGTCTGTATAAGTCGGTGGTTCTGCTTGGACTAGAGCCTCCCCTTCATGACCTGACTCTTGTGTACCTTGGGTACTGATTGGACCTGTATAAGTCGGTGGTTCTGTTTGGACTAGAGCCTCGCCTTCATGACCTGACTCTTGTGTACCTTGAGTGCTGATTGGATCTGTGTACGCTGGTTGCGCTGGTTGAACGAGGGCTTCGCCCTCGTGACCGGGTTCTTGAGTTCCCTTTGCTTGCACTACAGTTCCATTACTCTCTTGCGACTGAGACTCTACATGAGAATGCGTTCCCTCTTGTTCTCCCTCTGTTTTTGGTCTTGTCGGAGCTGGCTGGACTGGATTTGTCTGTTCTTGATTCCCACCAGTTTGGCTTGAATTTGTTACAGATTCTGGATCCAGTCCTTGTTTTTGGTCTGGTTTCTCATCTTTTACAGCATGACTATCCTTACTATCCTGACTCTGAATAACTTTCGCTTGCTGACTAGTAGCCTTATTTTTAGGATACACAGTCGTTACTGCTGAGCTATCTTCATTTTTTATGTTAGACTTGCTGTCATTTGACTGCTTGACAAATTCAGTTCTAATAGTCAAAGCTGCTGAATGAGTAGTAGCCACTTCTTGAGATTGAATGTTTTCTGATTTAAATTCTTCCTTTCCAGTAGATTCTGCTGGTTTGCTAGTTATCGGTACAGAAAGAGCTGGCTTATTTTCCACATATCCTAGATAAGTATAACCAGGAATATCAACCGGAGCTGGCAAGGCATCTCCTGCCTGGACCGATAGTTGGGTGTTATAGGCAGCTAGTGTCTCGCTAGTCAAAGCAAGAGCAGTTGGAGACAGCAACTGACTGCCTAGACCGCTTACTAACAAGAATCGACTAATCTTGCTCTTGCCATCACGCCCCTTAAGAACTACTACGACCAATAAACTAAGACCTGCCACCAAGGCAACAGTCCCTAATGGAGAGCTAGTCCCCGTATTGGGCAATACTTGATTTGCTCGATAAACCAGATAGTAGGTAGCGTCTGTTTCTTCCGCTACTTGTGGTAGGGATGTAACCAAGAGAGTCTTCTCTTCATCAGTTAAATCCGACTCTAAAACGTAATTATAGCTAACGGTATGAGATTCCTGGGCAGATACAGTTTGTAGGGCAGTTCCCATCAAAAAGAAACACGCAACAGCTACAGATACAAGGCCAACTGCCAATTTTCTTAACGAGAAGTTCTGTCTTTCTTCTCCACTAGTTTTGAAATTCATATTCCCCTCTTTTTGCATTTTTAAATTAGTGTATTCATTTATAGTAAAACATACAACTCTTCCCATTATACATAAACTTTTTAAAAGATTCTAGGAATTGATATGCAATTGAATGGATATGGAAAATCAAGTAACTAAGTAATTAACTGATTTGAAAGAAGCTGAGCCAAAGTTCCCACCACACTTTTCTCAAAATTTTTCAGAAATAAACTGTCAACAAAAATGAAGAGAAGCACTATTACTTCTCTCCGTCTTTAAAAGGCTCTATACTATTTGTAGTGGGTAAATCCCCTATGGATATTATGGAGCCTATTTTGTTGTAGAAAAAAAGTCCCATAAGATCTATAATGAAAAGCAACAAAACAACTCATTAGAAAGATTCATATGGAACAATTACATTTTATCACAACATTACTAGACATTAAAGACCCTCACATCAAGATTGTAGATATCATCAATATGGATACACATAAGGAAATAATCTCTAAACTGGACTACGATGCCCCATCTTGCCCTGATTGTGGAAGTCTAATGAAGAAATATGACTTTCAAAAATCATCTAAGATTCCTTGCCTTGAAACGACTGGTAGGCCTACCAAAATCCTTATTATTATTTAAATAAACACCTTCGCTTTCAGATTTCTTGTCTTAGGCTGGAATAGTTTCCTAGAATGAAAGTCACATAATCAAAAAAACGAGCACTTTCGTACTCGTTCTCTGATATAAACTACTGATTAAAGTGAGTTTACGTCAACTTTGATACCAACACCTTGAGTAGTTGTGATAGTCAAGTTTGTTACGTAAGTTCCTTTAGCTGTAGCTGGTTTTGCTTTTTGGATTGTTTCGTTGAAAGCTTTGAAGTTTTCAACCAATTTTTCAGCTTCAAATGATACTTTACCGATGATTGCTTGAACGTTACCTGCACGGTCAGCACGGTAAGTGATTTTACCACCTTTAGACTCTTCAACTGCTTTAGCAACATCCATAGTTACAGTACCAGTTTTAGGGTTTGGCATCAAGTTACGTGGTCCAAGGACACGTCCAAGACGTCCAACAAGAGCCATCATGTCAGGTGTAGCGATAACTACGTCGAAGTCCAACCAACCGTCGTTGATTTTAGCAACAAGGTCATCTTCACCAACAAAGTCTGCACCAGCAGCTTTTGCTTCTTCAGCTTTTGCACCACGTGCGAAAACAAGAACGCGTGAAGTTTTACCAGTACCGTTTGGCAATACCATTGCTCCACGGATTTGTTGGTCAGCTTTTTTAACGTCGATGTTCAAGTTGTAAGCAACTTCTACAGTTGCGTCAAATTTTGCAAAGTTAGTTTCTTTTGCAAGTGCTACAGCTTCTTCTACGCTGTATGCTTTTGTGCTGTCAATTTTCTCAAGAGCAGCACGAAGTTGTTTGCTTTTTTTAGCCATTTTCTATTCTCCTTGTAAGTGGTTCAATCGATTTTCATCTCCCACGTCACTTCTCGAAATGATGAAGTCTTGCGGGTTATATTGGGGGTGTTATTGATTAGTCAACAACAGTGAATCCCATAGAACGAGCAGTACCTTCGATCATACGCATTGCAGACTCTACGTTTGCTGCGTTCAAATCTGGCATCTTAGTTTCTGCAATTTCTTGTACTTGCGCACGAGTAACTGTAGCAACTTTAGTTTTGTTAGGTGTACCTGATCCTTTTTCAACACCTGCAGCTTTTTTCAAAAGAACAGCAGCTGGTGGTGTTTTAGTGATGAAAGTAAATGATTTATCTTCGTAAACTGAGATAACAACTGGAATGATCATACCAGCTTGGTCAGCTGTACGAGCGTTGAACTCTTTTGTGAATCCCATGATGTTGATACCAGCTTGACCAAGAGCAGGTCCAACCGGTGGAGCTGGTGTAGCTTTACCAGCAGGGATTTGCAATTTTACAAGTTTTTCGACTTTTTTAGCCATTTTTAAATCCTCCTTTGTGGTTTTGGCGGTAATTAGAGATTTTTACCTCCCACAAGTATGTTTTTCACATACCCATCTATTATACACTATTTATCTGGAATTGCAAGAGAAAAGTTTATTTTTTAATCGACATAATCTCCGCCTTCAAAGCCGTAGTATTCTTCCAAACTGAGACCACTCTCAGCAATTTCTTTAGCTTCTTTTCCTACATAACGCAGGTGCCATTCTTCAGCCATATAGCCTGTTTCCTTTTCCTTGCCTTTGAGATAACGGACAACAAAGCCATAATCAGCCGCATGGTCCAAGAGCCATTGGGCTGCTTTTTCTTCTGTTACCAAATCACCATCAGTCCCAATCACATCAAAGGCCAAGCCTGTCTGGTGTTCGCTATAGCCAGGACGGGCAGAGTAACGGTCAGCTGCTGCTTTCCCGTCTTGATTGACATAATCTTGGTAGAGCTTGGTCTGAGTTTCATAACTTCTAAAGCCACTGTAATGGTCACTGATTGGGAAACCTGCATCTTGCATGGCTTTGATGAGTTTGACTAACTCAGCCTTGGCTGTTGGATTTTCCCCCGGATTGTAGTCTTTAGACAATGGATAGTGTTTGTTGGCTACGATGATTTCATCGTATTTCCCTTGGATGCTGTAGTAGTCACCTTTATTAACCACTTCTGCTTTCTTCTGGGCAGCTCCTTGAGACTTACTTCCTACTGTTCCATCAGCTTTGGCTGTCTGTTCTGTCTTAGCTTCTCCGTCTTCATTTTTTGCTTTTTCTTGTGAACAAGCTGCTAGACTCAAGGCTAGCAAAGCTGTCAAGACAAGGTATCTTTTTTTCATTTCTACTCCTTTATTTCTAATAGTTTATCTACTTCTGACGATAAACATTCGACTAATCTTTTAATCTCTTCCGGTTTTACTTGGCAAGTTTCTGCTGTCATTTCTTCAAAGGGAACCCACCAGACTGGACCACGTCCCTTGAGACCGTGACCATTCATATCACCTCTTCGTCTAGGGAAAAGGTGCCAGTGGAGATGGGCATCGCCATTTCCTAGCAGTTCGATATTCATTTTCTCAGCAGCAAAGGCCTTGGCAACCGCCTCTTGGACTAGACTCATTTCTTCGAGAAAACGGAATCTTGTTTCCTTTTTCAAATGGTGCAATTCCGTGACGTGTTCCTTGGCTAGAAAGAGACTATAGCCTGCAAAATACTGGTGATCTCCAATGACCACATAGCCTGTTTCCAACTCTTTGACAAAGTAGGGATTTTCTCCCTTCTTGATGAGCTCAATTCTCTGGCAAATCAGACACATATTAGTCTACCAACCCACTCTTAAGATAAGCATCAACCATACGCTCCGTTGCAACCACCGAGTCAATGTGTGTTCGTTCGTAAGAGTGACTTGATTCAATACCAGCACCAAGCAGAGCGTGTTTGACTTCTGCACCTGCGGACATAGCCGCTGAAGCATCCGAACCATAAAATGGATAGATATCCAGCTTAAATGGAATATCTTGCTCTTTCGCCAAGGCAACCAAGTGTTGACGGAAGTCATAGTGATACGGGCCTGAAGCATCCTTGACACAGATGGATACTGTGTACTCATCTGTCTGCTGGTCATCCCCCATAGCTCCCATATCCACAGCCAGATATTCTACTACCTGATCAGGAATATTAGAGTTAGCACCATGGCCTACTTCTTCAAAGACTGAAAAAGCAAAATGAGTTGTTACGGGCAATGCAATCTTCTCTTCCTTATAAATACGAAGCAGGTTAAGCAAAATCGCTGCGCTGACCTTATCATCCAAATGACGAGACTTGATGAACCCTGTCTCTGTCACGACAGTTCGTGGATCAAAGCTGATAAAATCACCGACCTCAATCCCCAAGGCACGAGTTTCTTTTTCATTGGTCACTTTTGCATCCAAACGCACTTCCATATTGTCCTGCGTGCGTTCTGCAGTTCCTGCATCCTTGTAGACATGGCAAGAAGTTTGGTGGATAAGGATGGTTCCGGATACCTTTTGACCTGTGCTAGCCACATGAACGGTACAGTTTTCTCCTTCAATCATGTTCCAAGGAAAACCACCGATACGATCCATTTTGAGACGGCCGTCTGGTTTGACAGCACGGACAATAGCACCCAGCGTATCTACATGGGCAGTCACATAGCGATGTTGTTCATCATTTTGACCTTTGATGGTCACATTGACACCACCCTTGGCTGTGCGAGCCGGCTGGTAACCAAAATCTTCTAAAGTCTTGACCAAATAGTCCGAAATCTCACGAGTGAAGCCTGTTGGCGATGCAATAGCTGTTAGTTCTTTGATATATTCTACTGTTTGATTCATTTATTTACCTCTTTTGCTACCTATTATAACACATTTATCATCGGATAAAAAAAGAAAATCACTCCTGTAGACTTGGCTACAAAAGTGATTTTATACTCAATGAAAATCAAAGAGCAAACTAGGAAACTAGCCGCAGGTTGCTCAAAACACTGTTTTGAGGTTGTAGATGGAACTGACGTAGTCAGTATCCTATACATACGACAAGGCGACGTTGACGCGGTTTGAAGAGATTTTCGAAGAGTATTAGTGATTATTCCATTTCAAAAACATCACTTTCTTGCTTGTTTGGCAGAACCAATGAGAGCAAGATTCCGACAACGGCTGGTACTAACCATGGGAGAGATGCCTTGGCAAAAGGAAGAGCGCTGACAAGATTTGCAAGAAACTCAACCTTAAACGAGCTTCCTAGTACGCTTGCAATGGCAATAGCTGTAACCATAGCAATTGTCAACTGCATACCTGGTTTTGAAAGTGCCACAAATTTGTTGACAATGACAATCATAACGATGGCAATGGTGATTGGGTACAAGATAACCAGTACTGGAATTGAGTACTTGATAATCGCATCAAGACCCAAATTGGCAATGGCAAATCCAATCAAGGTAAAGGCTGTCGCATAAACCTTGTAGCTGATTTGTGGGAAGCGTTCATTAAAGAACTCAGCTGTTGACACAATCAGACCAACTGTTGTTGTGAAACAGGTTACGGTAACCATAGCTGCAAGGAAGAGTTGAGCTGTTGAGCCAAAGATTTCTTGAGTGGCTTGTGACAAGATGTAAACACCTGGTGTTCCACCCTTCATCGCCTCAGCTGGTACCGGGAAATGGTTCCCAAGGAAACCTAAGCCGATGTAAAGAGCGCTGAAGGCAAGGGCTACAACGATACCAACAACCCAAATAGTCGAAATGTACTCTTTCTTACTTGAGAAGCCAAGTTGTTTCAAGGTTTGAACTGCGATTACGCTAAAGGCAACTGAAGCAAGAGCATCCAAGGTATTATATCCTTCTAGGAAACCTGTCCCAAAGGCAGAAGCTTGATAAGCGGCTGAAGCAACTTGAGGACTTGTTCCACCGTATTTGAAAGCTCCCAGAACAACCAAGATAACGATCAAAATCGCAAAAACTGGCGTTAAAATACGGCCGATACGGTCTAAGATTTTTGATGGATTAAGCGAAATCAAATAGGCTGCTGCAAAATACAGAACCGTAAAGACAATCAAACCAAGACCTTTATTTGCATCCGACAAAAGGGGGCTAATCCCTACTTCGTAAGCTGTTGTAGCAGTACGTGGGATAGCAAAGAATGGACCGATTGACAAGTAAAGAACTGAGAGGTAAAGAGTCGCAAACCAAGGCGCTATCTTTGTAGAAATCTCGTAGATATATCCTTTAGGATTTAGCGTTCCAATAATAAGGGTCAAGACGGCGATACCGACACCTGAAAAGACAAAACCTGCGATGGCAGGAAGAAAATGTTCTCCAGATAGAGCACCTAGAGAAGGCGGAAAAATCAAGTTCCCCGCACCAAAAAATATTCCAAACAGAAGCAAACCTGTTAGGGCACCTTTTTTAGCCATGAAAATCTCCTTTATATTTATAAAATACTGACCTAGTATATCATGAATAGGAGTATGAAAAAAGCTTCACGAAGTAAATATTGAATGTTTTCAAGATTCTTAAAAATGAGAATTATCTAAAAATAAAATTCCCCTACCCAGTCCACACCAAGTAGGAGAAAATTATAATGTTTACAGTTCTTCAAAGGCAGTCATACCACCTTGTACATTGATAACCTCATAACCTTGTTCTGATAAGAATTGGCAAGCATGCGCCGATCTCATTCCAGATTTACAAATAACATAATGTAACTGGTCCTTGTCCAACTGATCATAGATATCGGCTAATTGACTCAGAGGAAGATTCTGCGCACCTTCTAAATGAAGAGCTTCAAACTCATCCACTTCTCTCACGTCCACTAAAGAAAGTTGGTCGTTTTGGTAAAGCTGGTAAAATGCGTCAAAGGTAATTTCTTTCATTCTTTTTCTCCTAATACTCTTCGAAAATCTCTTCAAACCACGTCAGCGTCGCCTTACCGTGCGTATAGTTACTGACTTCGTCAGTTTTATCTGCAACCTCAAAGCTGTACTTTGAGCAGCCTGCGGCTAGCTTCCTAGTTTGCTCTTTGATTTTCATTGACTATAAAATGGTTTTAATTCTTTTTTTCAAATCTGGCACCACTTCTGTCTCAAACCATGGATTTTTGGCCATCCAGATTTGATTTCGCGGTGAGGGGTGAACTAAAGGAAAATACTCTGGCAAGTAGTTCTGGTAATGTTTCACCCTCTCCGTCACCTTGCCACTGACTTTCTCCTGCAAATAGTAGGCTTGGGCATACTGGCCAATCAAGAGGGTCAACTGAATATCTGGTAATTCTTGCAAGAGCTGTGGATGCCATTTTTCAGCAAAACCAGTTCTCGGTGGCAGATCACCTGACTTGCCATGTCCTGGAAAGTAGAAATCCATAGGCAAAACAGCAAAATATCCTGAATTGTAAAAAGTATCTTCATCCACACCTAGCCAGTCTCTCAGACGGTCACCACTCTTATCTTTCCAGTAAAGGCCTGCTTCTTGGGTTTTAAGTCCAGGTGCCTGACCGATGATATTGATGCGAGCAGTCTTTGGCGCTGCAAAGAGAGGCTCAATGCCACGCTCTGTATAGCTGGCATTCTGCGGATCTGACATGATAGCCTGTTTGATTCTTTCGATTTGAGACATCTACTTTCCCTCCAAAAAGAAGTCTAAGCATAAGATCTCAGACTTCTATCGTTTTATTTGATCAATTCGTAAATAGCTTCGGCATAAATTGCTGCTGCTCGGAAGAGATCATCCAAGGCGATAAATTCATTAGCTTGGTGCATGGTGTCAATTGAGTCTGGGAACATAGCACCGTAGGCAACACCACGCTCAAGCAAACGACCAAAGGTACCACCACCGATGACTTGCTCGTGACCTTTAAGACCAGTTTGTTTTTCATAGACACTCAACAAGGTTTGAACAAGTGGATCTTCCATTGGCACATAGTGAGGGGTGTGACCGTGCTCAGAAAGGCTAACAGAAGCAACTGGCAAGTTTTCAAGGATTGACTTGATTTGTTCTGGACTTGTTCCTTTTGGATAGCGGATATTAAGGGCAATGGTATTATCAGCGCTCGTTTCATCAAAGCGGAAGACGCCTGCATTCATAGAAAGGGCACCCATCTTTTCATCCACATGAGCAATCTTGAGACTTTCACCCTCATGGTCGTTCAAGAGAATTTTACCAGCGATGTCAAGGTAGTCTTTGGCTGGACCAGCAAAGTCAAACTGGCTAAGGAAGAGGGCTAGGTAAGTCGCACCATTGACACCTGAAGCAGGCATAGCACCGTGGGCTGATTTACCAATGATCGTCACCTTGTATTGGCCGGCTTCTTCTTGGAGTTCTCCTCTAAGTTTGTGTTCTGCAACAAAGGCATCTAGTTTAGCTTGCAAGTCAGCCAAGTCACCTGAAACGACTGCTGTTGCTGATTCAGGTACCATATTTTCACGCAAACCACCTGTGAAGCTGTGAAGACGGGCACCACCTGCATTTTCACCTGCAAAGTGAAGGTATTCCGTGATATTTCCTTTTTCACCATTGATGATAGGGAATTCAGCGTCTGGAGAGAAACCGAAGTCTGGTTTTGCAAGTCCTACATGCTCGAAGTAGTAGTCCATGTCTGCCCAACCTGATTCTTCGTCTGTTCCAACGATGAAACGAACTTTCTTAGAAGTTGGAAGACCCAATTCTTTGATGATTTTCAAACCATAGTAACAAGCTGTTGTAGGTCCCTTGTCGTCCGAAGCCCCACGCGCATATAGGCGACCATCTTTGATAGTTGGTGTGTAAGGGTCTGTGTCCCAACCGCTACCAGCTGGCACCACGTCCATGTGGGCAAAGATTCCGAGAACTTCTTCTCCATCACCAAACTCGAAATGCCCTGCATAGTTATCAACATTCTTAGTTGGATAGCCATCACGGTCTGCGATTTCAAGGAATTTCTCCAAGGCTTTTACTGGACCAGGCCCAAATGGATGTTCAGCATCAACCTTGCTGTCATCACGTTCTGAGTTGATTTCCAAAAGGCTAAACAAGTCAGCCAAGAGGTCTTCTTTGCGTTTTTCTACTTCTGCTGTAAAATCAATTACTGTCATTTTTTTCTTCTTTCTATCTTTTCTCAATGATTTCATCTACTGGCAAGCGGTAGCTTGGTTCCAATTTGTCGTCCGTGTAACCCACTGTAACCAAGAGTTCCGGGCGGAAGCGGTCTTCGATATCCAAAACTTCGTTGACTTTTGATTTGTCAAAACCAAGAATCAGATTTGATCCGATTCCCTGATCTGTAAGAGCCAAAACCAAGTTCATAGCAACCAGACCTGCATTGAGGGCTAGGTAGTCGCTGACCTGTTGTTCATTGTAACGGGCAAATTCCGCAGGTAAATTTTTCATAAAGTATTGAAGTTGCTCTTCAGAAAAGTTATTAGCACCGCCGACACGGGCAATCTTACGAGCACGTTTAGCCAAATCTGTGTCTGTAAATAAGGCAATAGTTACAGGAGCTGATGATACCTGTTCAAAGTTTGAACCGTAAGCCAATTTTGCCAGTTCAGCATTTTTCTCACGTACCACCACAAATTTCCAAGGCTGGCTGTTGTGGGCACTTGGTGCCAAGGTTGCAATTTCGATAGCCGTACGCACATCTTTTGGATCAACTGGCTTATCAGTGAAATGCTTAGTCGCATGACGTTTTTTATTTAATTCAAGAAATTTCATAATCGATTTCCTTTTCTAATTCTACTGCTTCCATTCTACCATAATTTGAAAGAGCTTGCAGGGATTTTTCATGATTAAGATTTTTTATTACAGCCATAAAAAATATATATTGGTTCATCAAGAAAGTTTCTGATAAACTAGCAAGTACTTTACATTTGAATGGAGATATTATGAAAAAATTCAGCCTATTACTAGCCATCATCCCCTTTTTGGTTGCCTGTGGAAATCAAGCTACACCTAAAGAAACCAGCTCTCAGAAGACAATCGTCGTTGCTACAGCTGGCGATGTGCCACCATTTGACTACGAAGATAAAGGCAATCTGACAGGCTTCGATATTGAAGTTCTAAAAGCAGTAGATGAAAAACTCAGCGACTACGAGATTCAATTTCAAAGAACCGCCTGGGAGAGTATCTTCCCAGGACTTGATTCTGGTCACTATCAGGCTGCGGCAAATAACTTGAGTTACACAAAAGAGCGTGCTGAAAAATACCTCTACTCACTTCCAATTTCAAACAATCCCCTCGTCCTTGTCAGCAACAAGAAAAATCCTTTGACTTCACTTGACCAAATTGCTGGTAAAACAACGCAAGAAGATATCGGAACTTCAAACGCTCAATTCATCAATAACTGGAATCAAAAACACACTGATAATCCTGCTACTATCGATTTTTCTGGTGAAGATATCGGCAAACGAATCCTAGACCTTGCTAACGGAGAGTTTGATTTCCTAGTTTTTGACAAAGTATCTGTTCAAAAGATTATCAAGGACCGTGGCTTAGACCTTTCTGTGGTTGACTTGCCTTCTGCCGATAGCCCCAGCAACTATATCGTTTTCTCAAGCGACCAAAAAGAGTTTAAAGAGCAATTTGATAAAGCACTCAAAGAACTCTACCAAGATGGAACACTTGAAAAACTCAGCAATACCTATCTAGGTGGCTCTTATCTCCCAGATAAATCTCAGTTACAATAATACTCTTCGAAAATCTCTTCAAACCACGTCAGCTTTATCTGCAACCTCAAAGCTGTGCTTTGAGCAACCTACGTCTAGCTTCCTAGTTTGCTCTTTGATTTTCATTGAGTATAAGATATATTAAAAACGATTGGACGAGCCAATCGTTTTTAGTTTGCATTGGTTATTTTAGGAAACTTTTACAAAAAATCAAAAAAATTCTTCACATCTTCTACATACCCATGCTTTTCTATTAAGCTAGCTAAGAGTTCCAGATTGTGCCCCTGATAGTTGTCTTCTCTTCGTAGCTCTTCATACATTTCGATAAAGGGAAGACCCTTGGACTTGGCCAATTCCAACTCCGCCTCATAATCATAAGCGACTTTACGAAATAGGATATTTACCAATTCCCCATCTTCAACTTCTATTATAGCATACTGGGCACGGTGATTTTTTAACGCCTCCCAATCAAAATAGGGCATACCAATAGAACCTGGATTGATGATTTGTTGCCCCTGACTTCCATAACGAAGCAACTGCTTGTGAACATGACCATAGACTGCCACGTCCGTTTCCTCATCTAGCAGTTGGTCAAATTTCTCTGTATCATTCTCAACTAGCAAGTCACCACCATAGTTCTTATTTGGCAAATTATGAGAGATAGAAAAGCGCAATCCGTCAATTTCTTTCTTTTCCAGCAAAGGCAAGCTTCGTAGCCAGACAATCGTTGCAGGATCCATTTGCTCCATCAAAAACTGGGTCATGCGCATTGACTGGATTTCTTTCGGATGTTCCAAACCATATTCGCCATCCAAGGCCTCAAGGACACGATCATCCCAATTGCCTCGAACACTGGTTGTGATAGGAAGGTCCTTTAGCAGGGCGACTAAGTCATTTGCGCCTGGACCAGGAAGAAAAATATCTCCCAGAAGCCAGTATTCACTGACTCCTTGATTTTTAGCATCTGCAATCACTGCTTCTAGGGCCGTCGCATTGCCATGAATATCTGATAAAATTGCGATTTTATGTTTCATTGTGGTTTCCTTCCGTTTGATAATCTACTCTTTCTTCCGCCACTTGAGGTAAAGCTTCTGCCTCTTGCGGGTTCAACTTGGTTTGCACAGCTTCTGCAACAAGTCTCGGTACTCCAACTTCGACAATCTCATCCACACTGGCTTCCTTGATTTTGGTCAAAGACTTGAAATGCTTCATGAGATTTTGCTTACGTTTAGGTCCCAGACCGTCAATGCCATCCAGTTGTGATGAAAAAGAATTTTTGGAGCGCAGTTGGCGATGGAAGGTGATGGCAAAGCGGTGCACCTCATCTTGGATGCGTTGGAGGAGGAAAAATTCCTGAGAATTGCGAGACAACTCCACCACCTCCAGCGGATCTCCAAAGAGCAATTCATGGGTTTGGTGCTTATCATTCTTTTGCAGACCTGCAATAGGAATGTCCAAACCCAGCTCTTCTTGGATGACTTGCTTGGCGATATTGACTTGACCTTGTCCTCCATCAATGACAATCAAATCTGGCGGGGTTAAACCCTCGCGCTGAACTCGACCATAGCGCCTGCGAATGACTTCTCTCATACTGGCATAGTCGTCTGGCCCAACGACAGTCTTGATTTTATACTTACGATAATCCTTCTTACTTGGTTTGCCGTTGACAAAGACCACCATGGCTGAAACAGGACTGGTCCCCATGATGTTGGAGTTATCGAAAGATTCGATACGAACTGGGGTTGGGATTTGAAGCAAGCGTCCTAGATTTTCAATAGCCCCTTGGGTCTTTTCGACAGATTTCTCTAGCAGATTGAACTTCTGCTCCAGACTAACTCGAGCATTCTTTATAGCCAGATTGACCAGCTGCTTTTTCTCTCCACGCTGGGGTTTGAGAATCTTGGTATTCACCAAGGCCTTGACTGCTTCTTCATCGACATCCTGCGGAATCAGTACCTCATTGGGAACCAGGTGAGATTTTTCTTGATAAAATTGTCCCACATAAGTCAAGAAGTCCTCATCCGGATCGTTGTAGTAGGGAAAAAGATTGACATCGCGCTCAATAAGCTTGCCCTGACGAACAAAGAAAACCTGAACACACATCCAGCCCTTGTCCACATAGTAGCCGAAGACATCGCGATTTTGGAGATCCTTGGCCATAACCCGTTGCTTGGTTCGAAGCGTTCCAATGGCCTGAATCAGGTCACGATATTCCGCTGCACGTTCAAATTCCATAGTCTGGGCTGCCGTTGCCATCTTGCCCTTTAGGTCATCAATGATTTTGTCATCTTGCCCTTTCAGAAAATCAGAAACCTCCTGAGCCATAGACTTGAAGTAGACCTCATCCTTCTTACAGATGGTATGGGCCATACATTGACCGATATGGTAGTAAAAACAGACCTTAGACGGTGGATTGGTACACTTACGAAAAGGGAAAATCCGATCTAGCAACCGCTTGATTTCATTGGCCGCCCCCACATCTGGATAAGGTCCGAAATAAAGACCTCCATCTTTTTTGACCTGACGAGTGATAATCAAACGAGGATAGCGTTCATTGGTGATTTTGATGAAAGGATAAGACTTATCATCCTTGAGCATGATATTGTACTTGGGCTTGTTTTCCTTAATCAGGTTGATTTCTAGGAGAAGTGCCTCAATATTAGACTCCGTAACAATAAATTCAAAATCCACAATTTCAGACACCAAGGCCTCTGTTTTAGTATCATGACTTCCACGGAAATAGGACCGCACGCGGTTACGCAGATTTTTTGCCTTTCCTACATAGATAATGGTGCCGTTTTTATCCTTGTGAATGTAACAACCAGGGCTGGTCGGCAAAAGCTCTAGTTTTGATTTAATCAAGTTGTTCATAATTCCATTATAGCAAAAAAGTAGGGAAAGATAGTCCCCTACTCATTAGTCTCATATAATTTTCGAAGTCTTTCAACATCCTCTTCCTGGATACCATAAAAAGAACCTGCTGGTTGCATGACAGACTTCTCATCTGTATGGTCTAAGCCAATCGCATGCCCCAACTCATGTTCTGCCGTATGGACAATACGCTCATAGGAATAGCCATAGTCTGGATTGGACAAATAATAATGATTCAACCGCACCGTTACAGACAAGAATTGTCCCGTTAAGAGATTGGTCTGACTTTCCGCCTCTCCTGCCACAGGAGTGCTTCCATCGTTCATCTCCGTAGCCATAATATCTGCCTTGCCGGCCTCAGTCACGAGTTCAAAGTTAAAAGCACCTGTTTGATTCCAGTTCTGAATCGCTTCTAAATATGCCTCTTGAAAACGTGAATCCATTTGCGGATCCAAGTAAATACGAGCAGAGGCCTGTGGCCACCTTCCTTCAGAATGCTGGTGACTATCTGTCTGACTTAACTTAGGCAGTTGCCCTGTTTTTCCCCATTGGTCAATACTTTGTTGACCAATTTTTACCGACCGCTCTACTTGCTTTAGTGCTCCTTGAAAATCCCCGTTCAGATACCAGAGAAATCCAAAAGCAAGAGCACATAAGAGTACAACTATCCAAACCAGACGCCAAAACAAACGCCAAACAAAAGAAAAGAAAGCCCCTATCAAACGAAAAAGCCAGCGCATATCCTTCCACCTTTCTAGTAAATAAAGTCTATTTTACTAAAAGAAGCTGAAAGAAAGCTAAATACTGACTTTTTCATCTTAACGTCCTACTATTTTTTTGAGTAACTGGATAGCTTTGTATTTTAAAGGCGATGGATGGTACCGGAAAGTACCTGCTTTGCGTACAATATAGCCATTAAAATTCTGTTTAAAACGCAAAACACCATCACTTCCATCAAAAATCCCTTGAATCCCTAGGAAGTTGTATTTAGGTATTCCACGTTTTATACTTTCCAACATAATATATTTTTGAAGTAGCGCAGGGGCATAGAATTTATTAAACTCAGTGTAGGAACCACTAAAGAGATAAGTCGTTTCCTGAGGCATATAAACAAATAAACTCCCAGCTAAAACAATATCTTCTTCCCCATATTTTTCAATCAAGTCTCGCGCTTCTGCTTTTCGAACTTCAAACGTTTCAAATTGACTAGAATATTCTCTCAGTTGATTTTGTTTTTTCTCAGAATGAGGCTTTTTACTCAAATCAAGTCGCAACTTGTCCAAGATTTCTTCTAGTTTACTTTGTTCACCTTGCAATTTGCTCATATAGTCCGAAAAATTTAAGCTTGCTATGAGAAACTCCGCTTGTTCTCCAAAAGCATCATAAAAATGCTCATAGTATTCTAAAGTTTTATCACTATATTCTCTACGTTCAGAGGTTTCTTTTGTGATATTCTTAAAAATCGATAGTTCTTCACGTTTTAACTTTTTCAACCGAATGCCAAAGGTTTCAGCCTTTTTAACCAAGGGTTTCCCTTTTTTGCTAAAACTTTTAAGCAAATTCTTTTCAGTTAATTCAGTCAAATCCTTATAGTATAACCAATCTGGTTCTCCACCTGGATACCCTGTCGTCAATCCATCAAATTGATAACCTAAATCAGTTAAACCTTGAATAATACTTTTTTTCTCAGCATTTATCGGATTACCTTCACTATCAAAAGTTTGATAAGTTTCATAAGGTTTTACAAGCAACTCTAATACACCATTTTGCTTAGCATATTCTTTTAACTCCGCATAAAAAACTGGAAGAGCATCTTGTTGGGTATAAATCGGCCCCGAATTGAGCTCCATATGCAGACCACCTAGCATGGGCAAGCTATAAACCAGAGCTGCAACTTGAATTTCTCCTTCTTGTTTCAAAGCAAGATAAACAATTCGAGCCCCTCTTTTTTCTAATAAGTCCCCCATCTGGACCGACTGCATAAAGGAACGAGAAGAAACCTGACCAGAATAAGCCTGAAACTCTTCTTTCGTGAGTGTAATTAGTGCCATATACTTACTTTCTATGTTTTTTTCTTAATGTTTTACGGAAATCAAGAGCAAGTCTTAACAGAGGATAGAGAGGATGGGTAGGCATTGTAAATTCACCCAAATATTCTTCAATCGTTGGATTAAATTTTTCCTTAAAATGATAAAGTCCACCATTGAGAGAGTTTTCAACACCACCTAAATTTTGCCACAACATACCTCGCTCAAAGGCATAGCGAGCCGTTTCATACCAAGTTAAAATTGGTGCATTGTAACGTTTAAAATCATCATCCATACCAGCATATAGATTGACAGAGGTAGTACCAAATTCCAAACTCAAAGTAGCCGCTAAAGGAACTCTCGCTTGACCTGCATCCATATATTCCTGCAGGAAAGTCAATTCCTCTAACAAACGTTCTTTTTCCTTCTTCTGCGCTTCTACTTTTGAAGTGCGAGTCGACTCAGTAAAGGTCTCTTCCAAGGCTCTATTTTTCGCTAACTGTTCTTCTAATTCTTGCGAACGTTTAGAGACATCCAAGGTGGCCAAGGTGATATAGGCCTTGTCCTTAAAATTATCTAACAACTTTTTATAATAGGCTTCATTCCTCAAATGAATCTCTTTCCGCTTCTCGGTTTTTTTCATCAAAAAGGAAAAAGACTCCAATAATTCAGTTCCACCAAATTGAATCTCTACCCCCTTATTCCGTGCTGTTCGGATAGCTTGCCTCGTTGACTTAGAAAGTTTATCTTCTTCAAAATTTTCCTTGTATATTTTCGCCTGAATACGAGGTTGAATGGTGTCTCCCATTTCCTCTGTTTTTCCTGACCACCTTACTCCCATTTGTTGCAAACTATCAATAATAGCCAGATTTTCAGGAAATTCTGTCTTTTCCTGATTGATTAAACTTTGAGACAGGCAAATACTTGGATCAAAAGTCACAAAAATAGCTCTCTTACTACGAGCATAAGACTTAATGGACTGAATGACAAAACTCAAGAGTTCCGTATCCCCATAATCCAATATGGGTCCTCTTGGGACGTAAAACATTTTATAGCCTAGCGGAAGAGTTCTAATCAAAATACTAGCTGTAGCCAGTAATTTTTCTTCCCTGTAGACACCAAACCTCTCATGTTGCCAATCAGACTTAACTTCTTCCCAAGCACTACTTTGTAATACATTAGCTAATTCATGTTCTTTGACAAACTGATCATATTCTAATGTGGGAATGCCAATTTGATAACGGTACATTTCCTACTCTCTTTCCTCCAGTATCTTATTACTATTCTACTACTTTCGTTTGAAAAGTCTAGTGAAAACATATTTTATTTTAGTTCTACTACCCCTATGCTGGAGTTCAAACTAACTCAATCTCTCTTCTAATTTGAAATCAATTGGTAGGGTTGCTAAAAAACGTTCCAATTGTTTTTCCCAGTAGTACCATTCGTGAGTTCCAGCACTATGGCTATAGATCACATCAAATCCCAGTTTTTTGAGATTTTTCACTGCTAGATTATTGGCTTCATACAAGAAATCCTGCTCACCACACCAAGCCCACAGCTTGGTCTTTTTGTCCGATTTTTTAGCCAGACTTTCAAGTGAATAGGGACTAGTTGTCCAGTCTTTAATCTCCCCAAAAACACCTCTCCAATAAGCCGGTGTCCCCAAATTTTGGCTCTCAGGAGAAAAATCTTGAAAACTAAGGGCACCTGAAAAACTAGCTGCATGAGAAAAACGATTTGTAGCAAGAGCCAATTTGAAACAGCCGTAGCCTCCCATAGAGAGACCAGCGATAAAGGTCTTTTCACGCTTGCTGGTCATGTTAGGGAAGAAGCGTTTCAAAACCTCTGGCAATTCCTCTGCTAGAGCTGTGTAATAGTCAAAACCATACTGGGTATCGGTATACCAACCGTTGCTGGTATTGGGCAGGACAACGATTAGATTGGTTCCTCGAAGCAAGCGTTCTACATTGGTTCGCTTGAGCCAACTATTATGATTGCCAGACATCCCGTGCAAGAGGTACAAGACGGGAATATCTTTACAATCTGGTTCTTCCACTCGATTAGCATCAGGATAGAGGACATTCACTCCCCACTCCATATCCAAAACTTGTGAGTAATACTCGATTTTCATTACTGCCATGATTTTCTCCTTCTATTTTCCGATAAGAAAAAGCCGAAATTCGACTTTCTCTCTGTTTATTTCAACTATTTCAACGATTATTTTGCTTCCATGACTACTGGTAAAATAGCTGGACGACGCTTAGTTTGATCAAAGAGGTACTTGGTCAGATTATCACGAACCTTCCCTTTAAGATCTGCCCAGTCAAAGTCATCTCCTTGAAGATAGTCTTCTACCGTCTGATTAATCAATTCTGAACTTTCACGGAGAATATCACGGCTCTTCTTGAGATAAACGAATCCACGCGTGTGCACACGAGCCTTGGCCACAATTTTCTTCTCACGACGGTTAACTGTGATTGCTACGATGAAAATACCGTCCTCTGACAAGACCTTACGGTCACGAAGAACCACATTTCCAACATCACCAATAGCATTTCCGTCAATCAAGACATCGCCTGCTGAAACTGCGCCAGCTGGGACAAAGTCCCCATTCTCATAAGCCATGCTGGTTCCCTTTTTAGGGATGAAAATGCGTTCTGGCAACATCCCAACTGCCATAGCTGCCTTAGCATGGGCATCCAACTCACGGTATTCCCCTTGAATTGGGAAGAGATACTTGGGTTGCAAGAGATTGATCATCAACTGCAAATCACGCGCATTTCCGTGCCCTGATACATGTAAACTTTGGGTAATCAATTTGACAACCCCTCCTGCCTGATAAATCATATTTTCCACACGCGCAACGAAGGCTTCTTTAGCAATAGACGGAGCCGTAGCAATATAGACCAGGTCCCCATCCTTGATTTCTACATAACGATGGCGACCAATCGACATCTTACGAAGTCCATTGATAGGTTCACCCATACGACCTGTCTCAAGAATAATCAACTCATGGTCTTCAAAGCGAGACATATCTTTCGGCTTAATCAAGAGAATTTCGTTGGCTAAAGACAACTTCTTGAGACGAATCGCTGTGCGGACGATATTTTCAATATCAAATCCTGTCAAGACGATACGTCGACCTGTTTTATCCGCAGCGTCAAAAATCTGCTGGATACGAGAAAGGTTACTGGAAACAGCTGCAACGATGATACGACCTTCCCAGTCAGCAATGGTTTGGGTAATTTCATCTCTAACTTCACTTTCACTAGCCACCTGAATATTGCTGTCCGCATTGGCCGAATCACTGAGGAGAGCCAGGACGCCGTCACGACCGATTTCTGCCAAACGAGCGAAGTCTGTCGCATAGGATTCACTAGCTGTCTGGTCAAATTTGAAGTCACCTGTATAAACGATGCTCCCTTCAGCTGTCTTCAAGACAATTCCCAGGCTCTCTGGAACGGAGTAAGTCGTAGGGAAGAAGGAAACCACTGTCCCACCAAAATCAATCTCCGTATCTTCATCAATAACATGAAAATCATTAAATTTCTTGACTGCGTCATTTCCTTTGACAAAGAGTTTTGCCAACTCAATGGTCAACTCAGAGCCAAATACAGGTACCTTGGCTTCAGCCAAGAGATAAGGCAGAGCACCAATAGCATCTGCATGTCCGTGAGTTAAAAATACCCCAGCAATTCGATCTTTATTTTCAAAAAGGTAGTCCATCTTTGGAATCACCACATCGACCCCTAATTGTTCATTTTCGGGATATTTTAACCCTGCATTCAAAACAAAAATGGACTCTCCAATTTCAGCAATGTACATATTTTTCCCATTTTCACGTACACCACCAAGTGTTGTTAAACTAATATTACTCATTTTTCCTCCAAAATCTTAGTTTATCTTGATTATAGGGTTGCTTACCCTCTTATTCTAAAAGCACTATTACTGTTAGCCGAATCTTTTCCTACCATTATACCATTTTTTTGATGATTTTCAAAATGAAGATTTGTTTTCAAAAAAGAGCTGGTTTCCCAACTCTTTCCTATGATCTACTCTTTTTCCATTAAAAAGTCATAAATTTCTTGCACGGTACCCAGCGCCATCATTTCTTGGTCTTTGACGGTTTGTTTGAGATTTTGGTAAATCTGACTTTCTCCGATTTCTCTCTTTGGCGCTTCTTTATTGACTGTCATAACCCCATCTTTGATCGTCACAAAGCCTAGTTCTTTAAAGACTTGAATCATCTTAACCAGCAAGATTTGTTGGATATTGAGATAAGCAGCCAAATCCTTGAGCTTGTAGCGAATATCAAACTCTGGAAACTGGTAGATAGTCTTGTACAATTTGGCAAACTGCTCTCTAGTCCCATAGCCTGTCAGATAGTAGGCCTTGTCAATATCATTTTTGAAATAGACAGCGGAAAAATTCTGTTTCTGAAAAATGGTCTTCAACAGAGTAATATCCTCAGGTATGGTTTTCACGACAATAGCTTCACTATCCGCAAGATTTGGCAGTTCTCCAGAAAAATCCAAGACTGGAACTCCTTCTGGCAAGGCTGCATTCTTCCCACGAATGTTAAAAAGTTGAACACCTTCCACACGCGCATCCACCATCATCAACTGGAGAGCAGTTTGGCCATTCCATTGGTTGACAGACAATTTGACTGCCAGCTCTAGATTCTTGGTTTGAGCAAATTCTGTTGCCCATCTGCCTTGTCCAAAGGCTACCACTTCAAAACTCGCCTCACCCTTGGAAATTTTCAGCTTGAGATGGGCATTGCCTGCTCCCATAGTACGAGCACTTTCGACCTGAAAATCCTTGATATAAAAGACAGGTTTCTGATTATCCATTCCAAAAGGTGCCAAACGTTCAAAGTTCTTGACTGTTTCAAGACTCAAAGTCTCCAAATCCAGTTCTTCATCTAAATTTAACTTGTTCTTGCCAGCAGCATCTGCGCCTTTTTCACGGACATAATCTTCCAAGACCTGAGATAAATCTGAGAGTTTCTCAACTTCCAGCGTCATGCCAGCCGCACCAGCATGACCGCCAAAGGCGATGAAGAGGTCTCGATGAGGATCCAGAGCCTCAAAAATATCGACCGCTTCCACACTACGAGCACTACCCTTGGCACGACCGTCTTCTATATTGAGAACGATGACTGTCTGTCCTAGTTTTTCCAGCAAACGACCAGCCACGATTCCTAGAACCCCAGGATTCCAGCCTTCCTTGGCCAAGACTTGAACCTTCTTCTCAGGGTCCACCATGGTCTTAGCTTCTTCATAGATAGACTGGACGATTTCCTTGCGCTCTTCATTTTTCTGATGAATCATAAGGGCAATCTCGTGAGCCTCCTCATCATCAAAGCCAGTCAACAAATCAATGGCTGGATTAGGATCATCCAAGCGGCCCAAGGCATTCAAACGAGGGGCAATCTGGAAACCAACCGTTTCTTCTGTTACTTCGTTGGCAGCAATCCCAGCCATGTCTAGCATTTCTTGTAGACCAATACGCTGAGTGTGTCCCAACATTTCCAGACCATACTGAACCAAGATACGGTTCTCATCTGTCAAACTAACCATATCAGCAATGGTACCAATAGCGACCAAATCAAGCAATTCCACTTGTACTTCTTCTAAAAGGGCACAAGCCAGCTTGAAAGCAACTCCACAACCAGCCAAATATTTGAAAGGATAGTTCGCATCCGGATGTTCAGGATGGACAATAGCATAGGCATCTGGTAAGGTTTCAGGCATGGAATGATGGTCAGTCACAATGACATCCACTCCCATAGACTGGGCCAATTCAATAGCCTCATGACCGGCAACCCCATTATCCACCGTCACAATCAAGGAAATCCCTTCTTGCTCGATAAAGTATTTATAGACACTTGCATTAGGTCCATAGCCATCGGTAAAACGATTAGGCAAGTAAACACGGCATTCGGCGCCAAGCTGTTCCAAACTTTCCTTCACAATCGAAGCCGAAGTCATACCATCCGCATCATAGTCTCCATAGATGAGAATATTTTCCCCTTCTTCAATGGCCTGACGAATACGAGCCACTGCCTTGTCCATATCATGGAGCAGATAAGGGTCATGCAAATTCTCCAAGGAAGGTTCTAAAAACTTCTTCAGACTTTCTTGGTTCTGAATCCCTCTTTCAAATAATAACCGAGCCACCTCAGGACCCAGTCCAGCCTTCTTGGCTATCTTTGTAAAATCCGCATCTTCAACCTGCGGGGCAAACTGCCATTCATAAGTAGGTGTTATCAAAAAGACATCCACTCTTTCTAAGAATTCTATTGCTTCATTATAACATGATTTAGGCTTTTTCTCTATCCAGATTGCTTTTTTATAAAATTTTAGTGAATTTTTAAGATATGATTTGACAAGGCAATTCTTTTGGTGTAGAATCGTGTTATAAAATATAACACAAAGGAGATTCCTTATGGCTTTAGTAGAATTTGAACACGTCGAAAAATATTACGGAGACTACCATGCACTCCACGACATCAATCTCCGTTTTGAAAAAGGGCAAGTCGTTGTCCTCCTAGGCCCTTCTGGTTCTGGAAAATCAACTCTTATCCGCACCATCAATGGTTTGGAGGCTGTAGACAAAGGAAGTCTTCTAGTAAATGGTCACCAAGTTGCTGGTGCCAGCCAGAAAGATTTGGTACCTCTTCGCAAGGAAGTCGGCATGGTTTTCCAGCATTTTAACCTCTACCCTCACAAAACAGTGTTAGAAAACGTAACACTCGCACCCATAAAAGTTCTAGGAATTGATAAAAAAGAAGCTGAAAAAATAGCCCAAAAATATCTGGAATTTGTAAATATGTGGGACAAGAAAGATTCTTATCCAGCCATGCTTTCTGGTGGACAAAAGCAACGGATTGCCATCGCACGTGGACTCGCTATGCATCCTGAACTCCTCCTCTTTGATGAACCAACATCTGCCCTTGACCCTGAAACCATCGGTGATGTTCTGGCAGTTATGCAAAAATTGGTCCACGATGGTATGAATATGATTGTCGTCACCCATGAAATGGGCTTTGCCCGTGAAGTTGCCGACCGCATCATCTTTATGGCTGACGGAGAAGTTTTGGTGGATACGACAGATGTTGATGACTTTTTCGACAATCCAAGCGAACCTCGTGCCCAACAATTCCTCAGCAAAATCATCAACCACGAAAGTGACAAAGTCAAATAAGGAGGCGCCTATGAAAAAGAAATTCTTTTTATCCGCATTATTGATTAGCCTTTTCGGCCTTGCTGCTGCAAAACCCGTTCAGGCTGATACCAGCGTCGCAGATATTCAAAAAAGAGGCGAACTGGTTGTCGGTGTCAAACAAGACGTTCCCAATTTCGGTTACAAGGATCCCAAGACAGGGACCTATTCTGGTATCGAAACGGACTTGGCCAAGATGGTAGCTGATGAGCTCAAGGTCAAGGTTCGCTATGTGCCTGTTACCGCACAAACCCGTGGTCCCCTTCTAGACAATGAACAGGTCGATATGGATATCGCGACCTTTACCATCACAGACGAACGCAAAAAACTCTACAACTTTACCAGTCCCTACTACACGGACGCATCTGGATTTTTGGTCAATAAGTCTTCCAAAATCAAAAAGATTGAGGACCTAAACGGCAAAACCATCGGAGTTGCCCAAGGTTCCATCACCCAACGCCTGATTACTGAACTGGGTAAAAAGAAAGGTCTAACCTTTAAATTCGTCGAACTTGGTTCCTACCCAGAATTGATTACTTCTCTACACGCCCACCGTATTGATGCCTTTTCCGTTGACCGCTCGATTCTGTCTGGCTACATCAGTAAACGCACAGTACTACTAGATGATAGTTTCAAGCCATCTGACTACGGTATCGTTACCAAGAAATCAAATACAGAGCTAAACAATTATCTTGATAACTTGGTTACTAAATGGAGCAAGGATGGTAGTTTGCAGAAACTTTATGACCGTTACAAGCTCAAACCATCTAGCCATACCGCAGATTAAGGAGGATACCCTATGACAGATTTATCATCTTGGACAGCCTATTTTCAGGATTTTGGACAATTTTTCAATGGATTCCTCTTCACTCTTGCCCTAGCTATCGGATCCTTTATCCTAGCCATGGTTTTAGGCATCTTCTTCGGAGCCATGTCAACCAGCAAACGTCCAATTTTGCGAATCTTAGCTCGTATATTTGTGGAATTTTACCAAAACACTCCCCTCTTGGTGCAGTTTGTTATCGTTTTTTATGGCCTACCTCTTATCAGTGACCATATCATCATGATTCCGATTTATTGGACGGCTGTTCTCTGCGTGGGACTCTATCATGGCGCCTATATCGCTGAGGTGATTCGCTCAGGGATTCAGTCTATTCCTAGTGGTCAGATGGAGGCCGCCTTGTCGCAAGGTTTTACCTATATCAGCGCCATGCGCTTGATTATCTTACCTCAAGCCTTCCGTATCATTCTCCCTCCTTTGACCAATCAAATCGTCAACCTCATCAAGAATACCTCGACAGTTGCTATCATCTCTGGAGTAGACTTGATGTTTGTGACCAAGTCTTGGTCAGCACTTAACGGAAACTACATTCCATCCTTTTTAGGCGCTGCCCTTCTCTACTTTTCTCTCTGCTTCCCTGTTGCCCAGTTTGATCGCAAGATGGAGCAAGCAAACAAAAAAGCCTATTCACTTTAGGAGGTTACTATGGAATCCATTTTAGAAGTTTTGACCCCAGATAACCTAGTCTTTATCTTTAAAGGATTTGGCTTGACCCTCTATATTTCTCTGATCGCTATCGTCCTCTCTACCCTTATCGGTACAGTGCTAGCCGTCATGAGAAATGGCAAAAATCCTATCTTGCGCATTATTTCCAGCATTTATATCGAATTTGTGCGTAACGTTCCCAACCTCCTCTGGATTTTTACTATCTTTTTGGTTTTCAAGATGAAGTCCACTCCAGCAGGAATCACTGCCTTTACTCTCTTTACCTCAGCAGCCCTAGCTGAGATTATCCGAGGTGGTCTCAATGCCGTAGACAAGGGACAGTACGAAGCAGGAATGTCGCAAGGATTTACCTCAGCCCAAATCCTCTACCACATCATTCTCCCACAAGCAATCCGTAAAATGCTGCCAGCCATCATTTCTCAGTTTGTAACCGTGATTAAGGATACCAGTCTTCTCTACTCTGTTATCGCCCTACAAGAACTCTTTGGAGCCAGCCAAATTCTCATGGGCCGTTATTTCGAACCAGAGCAGGTCTTCAGTCTTTATATCCTGATTGCCCTCATCTACTTCAGCTTTAACCTAGCCATTTCTAGCCTGTCTCATATGCTAGCCAAACGTTGGCAACAAGCTGCAGAATAATACTCTTCGAAAATCTCTTCAAACCACGTCAGCTTCACCTTGCCNNTTCCTAGTTTGCTCTTTGATTTTCATTGAGTATAAACAGCCACTCTCCAGTTCAATTGGAGAGTTTTTTGATGAGAGTAGATATTTATAGACCTCAATTTGACACCATACTTTTTCTATGATAAAATGTAACAAATTTGTTTACAACAAATCAAAATCTAAATGAAATGAAATTTTCTATGAAATCAATCAAAGGACTACTCTTTATCATAGCTAGTTTTATCTTGACTATTTTGACTTGGATGAACACTTCTCCCCAATTCATGATTCCAGGACTAGCTTTAACAAGCCTATCTCTGACTTTTATCCTAGCCACTCGTCTCCCCCTACTAGAAAGCTGGTTTCACGGTTTGGAGAAGGTCTATACTGTCCACAAATTCACAGCCTTTCTCTCCATCATCCTACTAATCTTTCATAACTTAAGTATGGGCGGTTTGTGGGGCTCTCGCTTAGCTGCTCAGTTTGGCAATCTTGCCATCTATATCTTTGCCAGTATCATCCTTGTCGCCTATTTAGGCAAATACATCCAATACGAAGCTTGGCGATGGATTCACCGTCTGGTTTACCTAGCCTATATTTTTGGACTCTTTCACGTCTATATGATGATGGGCAATCGTCTCCTCACATTTAATCTTCTAAGTTTTCTTGTTGGTAGCTATGCCCTTTTAGGCTTACTAGCTGGTTTTTATATCATTTTTCTATATCAAAAGATTGGCTTCCCCTATCTAGGGAGAATTACCAATCTCAAACGCTTAAACCACGATACGCGAGAAATTCAAATCCATCTTAGCAGACCTTTCAATTATCAAGCAGGACAATTTGCCTTCCTAAAGATTTCCCAAGAAGGTTTTGAAAGTGCTCCGCATCCCTTTTCTATCTCAGGAGGTCATGGTCAAACTCTTTACTTTACTGTCAAAAATTCAGGCGATCATACCAAGAATATCTATGACAATCTTCAAGTCGGCAGCAAAGTAAGCGTAGACAGAGCTTACGGACACATGATCATAGAAGAAGGACGAGAAAATCAGGTTTGGATTGCTGGAGGTATTGGGATCACCCCCTTCATCTCTTACATCCGCGAACATCCTATTTTAGATAAACAGGTTCACTTCTACTATAGCTTCCGTGGAGAAGAAAATGCAGTCTACCTTGATTTGCTCCGTGACTATGCTCAGAAAAATCCTAATTTTGAACTCCATCTAGTAGACAGTAGGAAAGACGGCTATCTTAATTTTGAGCAAGAAGAAGTGCCCGAACATGCAAGCGTCTATATGTGTGGTCCTCTTTCTATGATGAAGTCACTTGCCAAACAGATTAAGAAACAAAATCCAAAAACAGAGCTTATTTACGAAGGATTCAAGTTCAAATAACCACTCATACTCTCCTGGGAATTTCCCAGGAGTTTTTTCTACACAACCGCAAAAAACACTGCCAGATTTCTAGCAGTGCTTTGAATTTTATTTATTTTAATAGATTGTTTTTTCAGTTTCTACATCAAAGAAGTGGGCTTTGTTCAAGTCAAATCCAAGTTCAACTGTTGCACCTGTTTGCAAGTAGTCACGAGCATCAACTTTAGCAACAAATTCATCTTTACCAACTTGGCAGTAAAGGTGAGATTCTGAACCAAGCAATTCTGATACAGAGATAGTCGCTTTTACAACACAGTCTGGGAATGTTTCAAGGAAGGCAGGTTCTGCATTCACATCTTCTGGACGAATACCGAAGATCAATTCTTTACCTTCGTAGCCTTTTTCACGAAGAACTTTCAATGCTCCTTCTGGCACTTTCAAACGGAAACCATCAGAAATAATTTCGCTACCAACTAATTTCACATTGATGAAGTTCATTGCTGGGCTTCCGATGAATCCTGCTACGAATTTATTAACTGGTTTTTTGTAAACTTCTTGAGGAGTACCGATTTGTTCCACACGTCCGATAGTACCTGTACCAGCAGGGTTCTTAGTTGCTGACATGATAACGATACGGTCTGCAAGTGTCATCGCTTCTGTTTGGTCGTGAGTTACATAGATAGTTGTAGCCCCGATACGACGGTGGATTTTAGCGATTTCAGCACGCATTGATACACGAAGTTTAGCATCCAAGTTTGACAAAGGTTCGTCCATCAAGAATACTTTTGCATCACGGACGATGGCACGCCCCATGGCAACACGTTGACGTTGACCACCTGAAAGGTCAGCTGGTTTACGTTCCAAAAATTCTTTCAATCCAAGGATTTCAGCTGCTTCTTGCACACGTTTGTCGATGTCTTCCTTGCTGTATTTACGCAATTTCAAACCGAAAGCCATGTTGTCATAAACAGTCATGTGTGGGTAAAGAGCGTAGTTTTGGAATACCATGGCGATGTCGCGGTCTTTTGGAGCTACGTCGTTGACAACCACGCCATCGATAGATGCAGTTCCTTCTGTGATGTCTTCAAGACCAGCAATCATACGGAGAGTAGTTGATTTACCACATCCTGAAGGTCCTACGAAAACGATGAACTCTTTGTCTTTGATGTTCAAGTTGAAATCTTCAACTGAATAGTGTTCGCTGTTTGGATATTTTTTGTAAATATTTTTAAGATTTAATTCTACCATGAGGTGAACTCCTTTTGTCTTTTGATAGTTTTATTATAAATGAAAACGCTTTACATTTCTATGGCAAGATGACCAAAAAAACAAAAAAGTTCTGTGCAACTTGCACAAAACTTTATAGAATATCTGGTAAAATCAACTGATAACACAAGGTCAGGTCGGTCAACTCCTTCAACTGTAGCCCTGTCAATTCTTCCCACTTATCAATCTTGTATTGGAGAGAATTGCGGTGCAGATAGAGTTGCTGGGCTGTTTTTGTTAGGACAGCACTATTTTCCCAAAGGGAGAGAATGATTTCCTGAATCTGATCTTGATCCAAAATCATCTGGTGCAAGCATTCTTTAATGACTCTCAGGTCCACAATTCTTTCTCCCATACTCCAAAGATAGAGTTGTGAAAAGGTATGAACACCTTGGTGACCCTGACGCCACCAAGTCTTAAACAAATCTCGCTCTGCTTTAATCAAGTCTGATAGGGCTTGATAGCCTGTCTGAGACCAAACCTGACCCAACATGATTGACAGACGAAGTCCAAAGTCATACTCAACCGCTTCAATCGTATCACTTAAAATAGCTCGTACAGAGGTGTATTTGTCTTGCTGAAGCACGAAAACATAATCCTGAGCTCCAACCTGAAGCACTGTCTGACAGTTAGGAAAAAGGGTCCGCATCATATCCAGCCAAGAAGCTAGATTTTCCTGCTGAAAATAGGAAAGATGACAATAAACCAGCTGAATCTTTTTAAAAGCTTGTGGTGCCTGTCCCTTCCCCTCAATCAAAAAAGAATACCAAGGATTGAGCGAACGAGCCTGCTCCTGCTGGGTCAAAAGCGAAATCAACTGCTTTTCACGCTCACTGAGCCCAGCTTCCTCCAGCAAAATCCACTGCTGAGAAGCTAAAGGAAGAGTTAAGTAACCCTCTTTCGCTACTGGTTGGTCTGAAATCTGAGCCTCAGGAAACCAGTCTTGTAGTTCTTTTGCCATCATGTCCTATCCCTCCACTTTTTGGATGCACCACGAAATCAAGCTCTCAAGACGTTCCAGATTTTCAGTCATATGGAGATAGCCCATCACTGCTTCAAAACCTGTGGACATACGGTAGGTCACCACATCGGCATTTTTAGCCTTTGTGTGGCTATTGGTATTGCGGCCACGTTTGTAGATTTCTTCTTCTTTTTCCGTTAGGACTTGCTCCTCTAACATGAGGGAAATCAGGCTGGCCTGAGCTTTAGCCGATACATACTTAGTCGCTTCTTGATGGAGTTTATTGGGTTTGGTCATGCCTTTGAGGATGAGGTGACGGCGAATATACATAGAATACACCGCATCCCCTTCAAAAGCTAACGCAATCCCGTTAATGAGATTGACATCAATCACGTGTCCACCTCACTCCATCCTTGGTGTCAAGGAGCTTAATCCCTTGAGCAGCCAATTGGTCACGGATCTGGTCCGCTGTCGCAAAGTCACGATTGGCACGCGCCTCTTGGCGTTTTTGAATCAAGTCTTCAATCTCTGCATCCAAAACTTCCTCAATAAAGACAATTCCAAAGACTTCTAACATAGCCGCAAGAGCTTCCTTAACACATGCATCATAGTTGCCAGAATTGATCCATTTAGCCATTTCAAAAACAACTGTGATACCGTTGGCAGCGTTAAAATCTTCATCCATAGCTGCTACAAACTTATCTTTAAAGGTTTGTAACTCTTTAACATCCACTTTTCCTGTAAATGGTTGCTCATAAGTGTTCTTCAAATACTTGAGATTGGTCTCAGCGTCTCGCACTGCCTTTTCCGTAAAGTTGATAGGCTTACGGTAATGTTGTGTCGCAAAGAAGAAACGAAGCACTTGTCCATCAAGAGTTTTAAGGGCATCGTGTACGGTTATAAAGTTGCCCAAGGACTTAGACATCTTGACATTGTCGATATTGACAAAGCCATTGTGCATCCAGTAGTTGGCAAAGGTCTTACCTGTCTTGGCTTCCGACTGGGCAATTTCATTGGTATGATGAGGAAACTCCAGATCGGCTCCACCACTATGAATATCAATGGTATCACCTAAAATCTCTGTCGACATGACTGAACACTCGATGTGCCATCCCGGACGACCAGGTCCCCAGGGACTATCCCAAGAAATCTCGCCTAGCTTGGCAGCTTTCCAGAGGGCAAAGTCTACAGGATTTTCCTTACGTGCCGTTTCTTCATCGGTACGACCTGAAGCACCTAGCTCCAAATCTTCCAAGGTTTTATTGGCTAATTTAGCATAGTTGTGGGATTTTTCCACACGGAAGTAAACATCCCCTTGGCTCTCATAGGCAAAGCCTTTTTCAATCAAATCTTCCACAAAACGAATGATGTCCGCCATAAACTCCACCACACGCGGATGGCGAGTCGCAGGCTTGACACCTAAGGCCGTCACATCCTCACGAAAGGCAGCGATATACTTGTCCGCAACCTCCTGAGGTGTGATACCCTCTTCCTTGGCACGGTTGATAATCTTATCATCCACGTCCGTAAAATTGGAAATATAGGCAACCTCGTACCCACGGTACTCAAAATAACGACGAATGGTATCAAAAGCTACCGTCGAACGGGCATTCCCCACGTGGATATAGTTATACACCGTTGGCCCACAAACATACATCTTTACTTTGCCGTCCTCAATCGGGACAAATTCTCGCAAATCACGAGACATGGTGTCGTAGATTTTAATCATAAATTATAATCAGGAAAGCTAAAATCCAAGAACAGTTAGTCTCATCACTGAGAGTTCAATTGAATTTCAGTCCGAATCTCTCTACACTTCGGAATCCCTTGCTCCTTTCTCATTCAGATAAACCACCTGAGTCTGTTTGACAAAGCCAATTTTTTCATACAAATGTTTGGCACCTACATTGCTATCCTCTACTGCAATTTGGAACTCCTTATCATTTTGCTCAATCAGTTGGTTGACAAGGAATTTTGCTAAGTAGCTTCCATAGCCTTTCCCACGTTCAGGTTCAGATATTGCTAAACCGTAGAAGTAATTCGTATTAGTCGATAAATCTACCGTGCACGTTCCAATAACCTGACCGTCTTTTAATAAAATATATAAGCGACTTTCTGGATCCTTCAGAGCTTCAGCGACATATCTATCCACAATCTCTCTAGACTCATGTTCCTCTGAGAATGCCTGAAATTTTAACTGACTAATTTGATCCTGATACGAACTATCTGCTAACAAAACTTCAAGATTGGAAATATTTGCTAACGGATAAGGTTTTCTATCCTTACCTAACCAAGTTTCTGTCTCTTCATCCTCGACCAATCCCCAGTTGCTAACAAAATCAGGATGGCGGTCTAGAAAAACACGCTCTGTCTGAAAAGTGACTGAACGAATAGAGAAATAAGCTGTTTCTCTCTCAAAACTAGTAAACAATGCACGCGCAATCCCCTGACGTCGATGACCTGGATGAACCAGTATCGTCACTTCTACATCTTGGTCATCTGCAGAGACGGTTAATAAACCAACAAGTTCGCCTTTTTCATAATAAAGGAAAAAAGCGGGCATGTTTGGGTCAAAATTAAGCATGTTAGAGAGATAGGGATCACGATAGGTACCGTCATAGTTTTGGCAATAGTTAATTAGTTTTTTCGCCTCAGATAGCTCCTCTTGGCTTAACTTGTTTCTTGCTTGAATCATATAGGTATCCTCTATAACCCAGACGATCTGTGACTGGCTTCTTTAGCCTGCTCGAGTTTATTAACGTAGTACTCTCGTTTTTCTTCGACTTCGTGAATGACCGGCTCATCCTTCTTACCATGAAGGCGGACAATCTTGGCAGGAATACCGACAACCGTCACATCACTAGGGACGTCTGCCACGACAACTGCTGCAGCACCGACCTTAGCATTTTCACCGATTTCCACTGGTCCGATAACTTGGGCATGGGCTGATATGAGAGCTCCCTTACGTACAGTAGGATGGCGTTTACCACAGTCTTTCCCTGTTCCCCCAAGAGTCACCCCATGATAGAGGAGAACTCCCGTCTCAACGATCGCTGTTTCCCCAATCACCAGACCAGAACCGTGGTCGATAAAGACACCTGAATCAATCTGGGCACCTGGATGAATCTCAATCTGAGTCCAAAAGCGCCAAAACTGACTGTGCATACGAGCCAGAAGTTTGAAGCCATGCTTCCAGAGAAAATGCGAAAGACGGTGGGCCGCCAAGGCCTTGACACCTGGATAAGTCAGCAAAACCTCCAAAGTGGTGCGGGCCGCTGGATCATTTTCTTTTACGATATCAATGGTTTCGCGCCACCATCCCATACATTTCTCCTTTTCTTATTCTGAATCTTTTGGTGTTTCTGTAATTTCTTTCTTAGGTTTGTGATCCTTGTGATGACGTGGGCGGTGAGGACGCTCTGATTTTTCACCTTTTTCATCACGTTCAGGTTTTGGAGGACGAGGAAGAAGGGCTTTCATAGAAGCATCCACACGTCCTTTTTCATCAATCTTGATAACCTTAACATCAACTTCATCCCCGATTGCTACCAAGTCTTCGACATTATTGGTACGTGTCCAAGCCATCTCAGAGATATGAACGAGGGCATCCGTCTTGTCAAAGAGGTTGACAAAGGCACCAAATTTCTCGATACGAACGACTTTAGCACGGTAAACTTCATCCACTTTGGCTTCACGGACCAAACCAGCAATAATTTCTTTAGCACGGTTAATAGCATCTTGGTCGCTAGAGTAGATAGACACATTTCCTTCTTCGTCGATATCAATCTTAACGCCTGTTTCAGCGATAATCTTGTCGATGGTTTCTCCACCCTTACCGATGACAATCTTAATCTTGTCCACATCAATCTTGATGGTATCAATTTTCGGAGCAGTTGGAGCCAATTCTGGACGAACTTCTGGAATCGTTGCTTCAATCACATCAAGGATTTCAAAACGCGCTTTCTTGGCTTGAGCAAGGGCCTCAGTCAAGATTTCTACAGTAATCCCTTGAATCTTGATATCCATTTGAAGGGCTGTAATCCCATCACGAGTACCTGCAACCTTAAAGTCCATGTCTCCAAAGTGATCTTCCAAACCTTGGATATCTGTCAAGACTGTGTAGTTATTTCCATCTGAGATGAGACCCATAGCAATCCCTGCTACTGGCGCCTTGATTGGCACACCACCAGCCATAAGGGCAAGCGTTCCCGCACAGATAGAAGCTTGAGAAGAAGAACCATTTGATTCCAAGACTTCTGCTACTAGACGGATAGCGTATGGGAATTCTTCCAAGCTTGGCAAAACTTGAGCAAGAGCACGCTCACCGAGAGCCCCGTGACCGATTTCACGACGACCTGGCGCACCGTAGCGGCCAGTTTCCCCTACAGAATATTGAGGGAAGTTATAGTGGTGCATAAAGCGTTTCTTGTACTCTGGATCCAAACCATCAATGATTTGAGTTTCACCCATCGGAGCCAAGGTCAAGACTGAAAGGGCCTGAGTTTGTCCACGAGTAAAGAGACCTGAACCGTGCACACGAGGAAGGAAGTCAACAACCGCATCCAAAGGACGGATTTCATCAACCTTACGACCATCAGGACGTACCTTGTCTTCTGTGATCAAACGGCGCACTTCAGCGTGTTCCATCTGTTCCAAGATTTCAGCCACATCACGCATGATACGGTCAAATTCTTCGTGGTCTGCATACTTTTCTTCGTAAACAGCAGTTACTTGGTCTTTGACTGCTTGAGTTGCAGCTTCACGTGCCAATTTTTCTTCTACTTGAACTGCCTTTTGAAGGTCACTGTTGTAGGCTGCGATAATTTCAGCTTGCAAGTCAGCATCAACATGAAGCAATTCCACTTCTGCTTTTTCCTTACCAACTGCTGCAACGATTTCTTCTTGGAAGGCAATCAATTCTTTGACTGCTTCGTGCCCTTTAAGGAGAGCTTCCAGCATGATTTCTTCTGACAATTCCTTGGCGCCTGACTCGACCATGTTGATGGCGTGTTTGGTACCAGCTACTGTCAATTCAAGGAGAGATTGCTCTGCTTGTTCTTGGCTAGGGTTGATGATGATTTGACCATCCACATAGCCCACTTGCACCCCAGCGATTGGTCCATCAAATGGAATATCTGAAATGGAAAGTGACAAGGATGAACCAAACATAGCTGCCATTGGTGCAGAGGCATTCTCATCATAAGAAAGCACGGTGTTGATAACTTGCACTTCATTACGGAAACCTTCCGCAAACATAGGACGGATTGGACGGTCAATCAAACGCGCTGTCAAAGTCGCATCCGTTGAAGGACGTCCTTCACGTTTCATAAAGCCACCAGGAAACTTCCCAGCTGCATACATTTTTTCTTCATAGTTGACTTGGAGAGGGAAGAAATCCCCAGTTGCCATTTTCTTAGACATAACGGCTGCAGTCAAGACAGTTGACTCACCGTAACGCACGACAACAGAGCCATTTGCCTGCTTAGCAACCTGACCAGTCTCTACAATTAACTCACGACCTGCAAAAGTCGTTTGAAACACTTGTTTTGTCATTTTAATCCCCTTTGGATTGATGAAATTATACGCCTTGCCTACAAAGATCAAGATACTAAGCCGTCAAGCAACCCAAAGGAAAATAGGAAATCGAACGACGGAGCGACTGCTCCTAGGCAGATTTATCTTTTTCCACAGAGTTGTAGGCGAGTTCAATTACACAAGATACTAAGGGCGTGAAGAATCCCGTGTGAAAATAGGGATTTAGCCCGTGTTCAACTATTAGATACTTTGAAAAGTTTAAAAATATTATTCTTTAGTATTTTGCCTTTTTATAGCAGATTTGAATAGTTAAAAATCTGTTTATACCCTCATCTTTGTATCAAGTACGTACAGAGTCTATTTTATCATATTTTTCTTAAAAAGTGCGGTCTTTACCATTAAAAAGGAACCATTCCCCTCACTTGAGAAGAATGGTTTGCTTTTTATTATCCTAGAGACTGGTGATTAAACAAGGCATGGGTTGCTTGGTGGATGTATTTTGCTGTATCCGCATTGTTCATAGTGTAGAGATGCACACCGGCAACATCCTGAGTTACCAAGTCCACGATTTGGTCCACTGCATAGGCAAGTCCTGCTGCTCTGAGCGACTCAGGGTCATGCTCATACTTGTCTAAAATGGCTTTAAATTTGCGTGGAAGATGGATATTCTCACAAGTCTTCAAGAGACGGAGAGCCTGATTTCGGTTCAGAATTGGCATAATTCCTGCATGAATAGGAACATCAATCCCAGCCAAGATACACTTGTCTTGGAAATCATAGAAGCGCTCATTGTCAAAGAAAAGCTGAGTCACGAGGCTCGAACAGCCTGCATCCACTTTCTTCTTAAGATTTTGAATATCTGAAATCTGATTTGGTGAATCTGGATGTCCTTCCGGATAACAAGCGCCAACAATATCAAAGTGAGGGGCTTGTTCCTTGATGAACTCAATCAAGTCGGTTGCGTAGCGAAAATCCTTTTGCGGCTCCACATCTGGAATAATATCCCCACGAAGAGCCAAGATTTTCTGCACTCCAACCTTGTCCAAGTCAGCAATCGTTTCAGCCACCTTGTCCTTAGTCAAATAGATAGCTGGCAAGTGAGCAATAGTCGGAATCGCCAAGTCATTTTGGATAAAGTCGGCCAAACGGACCGTCGTTTCCTTGATATTAAATTTATTATTGCTGGCAGTCACACTGATAAAGTGAGGAGCCAACTCCTGCATGTCCTGCAAGGATGAAATAATTTTATCATTACCCACTGCTGGGTTTGGAGGGAACACTTCAAATGAGAGTGACGGTGTTTGGCGTGACATAGTCCTTATCCTTTTCTTTTTGATTTCATTTTGAACAACCGTTGTAGGGAGAAATCTAATCTTACAATTTCTCACGCGCAGCTTTAGCTGCTTCAACTAGGCGGATCAAGCTTTCTTTTGTTTCTGGAATACCACGTGTTTTCAAACCACAGTCAGGGTTGATCCAAACTTTCTTGCTTGGCACTTTAGCAAGGATAGCTTCGATTGTATGGTCGATTTCGCCTTCATTTGGCACACGAGGTGAGTGGATATCGTAAACCCCAGGTCCCACTTCAGTTTGGAAGTTTTTCGCTTTAAGTTCGTCCAAGATTTCGAGGTTTGAACGGCTAGCTTCAAAGGAAATAACGTCCGCATCCATGTTATCGATAGCTGGGATGATATCTGTAAATTCTGAGTAACACATGTGAGTGTGGATTTGTGTATCTGGCGCTACTGTTGAGTGTACCAAACGGAAGGCAGGAATAGCCCAGTCAAGGTAGTCTTCGTACCAGTCGCTACGACGGAGTGGCAATTTCTCACGAAGAGCAGCCTCGTCGATTTGGATGATTTTCACACCAGCAGCTTCAAGGTCAAGCACTTCATCCTTGATAGCAAGGGCGATTTGAAGAGTAGAATCCTTGATAGAGATGTCTTCACGTGGGAATGACCAGTTGAGGATGGTAACAGGTCCAGTCAACATACCTTTAACAGGTTTGTTTGTACGGCTTTGTGCATAGCTAGACCATTTAACAGTGATAGGGTTAAGACGAGTTACATCACCCCAGATGATTGGTGGTTTCACCCCACGCATACCGTATGATTGTACCCAACCATTTTTAGAGAAGAGGTAACCTGACAAGTTTTGACCAAAGTACTCAACCATGTCATTACGCTCAAATTCACCGTGAACAAGGACATCAAAGTCGATATCTTCTTGCCATTTGATCCATTCGTCAATTGTTTCAGCAAGGAAAGCGTCGTACTCTTCTTGAGACAATTCACCTTTACGGTAAGCCAAACGTTTAGCACGAACTTCTTTTGTTTGAGGGAATGAACCGATAGTTGTTGTTGGAAGAGCTGGAAGTTTGAAAGCTTCTTCTTGGATAGCTTCACGTTCTGCAAAGGCTGGCAAACGAGTGTAGTCTGCGTCTGTCAAGCCAGCGATACGCGCACGAAGTTCAGCATTTTCACCAACACGTTCAGTCGCAAAGAGTTCTTTGTTAGCAGCAAGTGCTTCTGCACCTTGACCATTGCGGATAGCATCCAAATCACGGATCTCATCTAATTTTTCAACTGCAAAGGCAAAGTGGTTCAAGATAGCTGGTTCAAATTCTTCATTAGCAGTTGTAAATGGCACATGAAGAAGTGAGCATGAGCTTGTCAAGACAATGTTTTCAGCTGTAATTTGATCAAGAACAGCCAAGCTCTTTTCGTAGTTGTTACGCCAGATGTTTTTACCATTGACAATACCTGCGTAGAGAGTCTTGTCAGCTGGGAAACCACCTTTAACCAATTCAAGAGTTTTCTTACCTTCAACGAAGTCAAGACCGATAGCATCTACTGGCAAGTTTACAAGGTCAGCGTAAACGTCACGAACGTCTCCGAAGTAAGTTTGAAGCAAGACTTCAAGACCTTTTTTGTCAGCCAAAAGTTTATTGTAGAGGTTCAAGAAGAGAGCTTTTTCTTCAGATGTCAAATCTTTTACAAGAGCAGCTTCGTCGAGTTGGATACGAGTCGCACCAAGTTCTGCCAATTTAGCAAAAACTTCTTGGTAAGCAGCCACTAAGCTGTCTACGAAGTCTTCTGCTTTCACACCTTCTTCAAAGTCTGACAATTGAAGGAAAGTGAATGGACCTACAAGGACAGGACGAGTGTTCAATCCAAGTTCTTTGGCTTCTTGGAACTCATCAAAGATCTTGTGACCTGCAAGTTTAACTTGAGTATCTTTTTCAAATTTAGGAACGATGTAGTGGTAGTTAGTGTTGAACCATTTCTTCATTGGAAGGGCGCGAACGTCCCCTTTTTCTCCTTGGTAACCACGACCCAAAGCGAAGTAGCGCTCAAGGTCAGACAAGTCCAAGTTTTGAACTGAAGCAGGTACCACGTTGAAAAGGAAAGCTGCATCTAGGAAGTTGTCATAGTGAGAAAAGTCATTTGATGGAATTTCAGTGATGCCTTTTTCTTTGACGATGTTCCAGTGTTTAGCACGCAATTCTTTTGCGGCTGCCAAGAGTTCTTCTTCTGAGATTTCTTTTCTAAAGTATTTTTCAGTTGTAAATTTTAATTCGCGGAATTCGCCCAAACGAGGGAAACCGATGATTGTAGTTGACATGATGTGTCCTCCAAAATTTGTTGTTGAAACTATCTTAACAGAAAAGAAATCATCTGTATAATTGTAAAAAATTAGGCTTTGATATAGTTTGAAACTATATCTCTATTTTAGACAACAGAAAAAGACCTGAGACAAATGCCTCAAATCCTTTGTATATCTTGTTTTATAGCTCTATTGCAGTTAGGCTCTTCAAACGTGTTATTAGTAATTCTTATAAGTGACTATGGCTTGTTATTAGAAAAGACTATAGGTTGATCCCCTTCTCTCGGAGATTGTCCAGACACTCCTCATAGTAGGCATCGTCATGTTCGCTGTAGATTGGACTGGTCAGCTTCTCCTCAGCTAAATCTTGATAAGGAGGGCAGGTCTTGCCACGATAGTTTTTATCCAACCACTCTGGACTGACCTTAAAGCCTCGTTTAACCATCTCTTCCATAATCAAGTCATGATAGGCATAGAGACGATAGGGCGAGTGGGTAAAGACATAGTCCACCGTCGCATGCTTTCTGCCCCAGCCATTGCCACGGAGGGCGCAGCACTCTCGATGTTGCCCCAAGAGCTGAGGACGGGGAAGTTGTGAAATCAAAGCCTCATACCAAAGTCTCATGGGAGTCTCCTTTCAGTAATGTCGAATGTTGCAAATAGGTATTGGGATAGCGATCAAGCAAGTCTCGAGTCTTAGCAATCAAGTCTTCCTGAGAAGCCTGACCAAAGCGGTAGCGATCCAGCAAGAGCATATAGTCCTTGCGATCGGCATCTGTCGCTTTCTTTTTAAAATAGCCCCAAATATGATGAAAGGCATTGCAAACCTGACCCCTGTGTTCTGGGATTTGACAGGCACGGTCAATCATCTCCTGAACTAGACTCGCCTCCACCTCTTTATTCTTGAGATACTGACGAATCTCATTGTAAATATTGCTAGAATGACTCAAAACGAGGTATTTGTTTCTCGCCCAGAGTTGCTGGCAAAGGGCACGTTTGTTGTTATTTTCCATATTTCTCCTTACTTTCTACTAGTTCCCCGGAAATATAGAAACAAAGTTGTATCTTAAAAATGAGTGGAATATGAGCGAATAAATCAACTACATCTTACCCTTGAAACTCTTTCAAAAACTCTTCGAGTTCAGCATCGGCTTCTGGTGTGGTTCCGTGGAGTTGACCGAGCATTTCAAGCAATGAAGCTGTTTGACTTTCGATAGCTTTATTTGTGTCGTTAATTTTGCTGACGATATCTGTTAGTTGTTCGACTTCTTCTTCCTCAAAGGTATCTACATAGCGAGGGATATTGAGGTTATAGTCATTTTCGACAATTTCTTCATAACTTGCCAGATGGGCAAACTTGTCAATCTCCTCACGTGACTTGTAGGCTTCCAGAATCTTCTCGATATGAGTATCTGTTATGATATTCTGATTTTTGCCCTTATCAAACTCCTTAGAAGCATCGATAAAGTAGACATCACGATTGGTACAGTTCTTTTTGAGAATGATAACCGTGGTCGGAATGCTGGTATTAAAGAAAATGTTAGCAGGTAGACCGATAACCGTGTCAATGGCCCCTTCTTCTAACAAGGCCTTACGAATAGTTCCCTCTGCATTTCCACGGAAAAGAACACCGTGGGGAAGGACGATAGCCATAACCCCATTATCCTGCTTAAGATGGTAATAACCATGTAAGAGAAAGGCAAAATCAGCCTTGGATTGGGGCGCCAGTTTCCCAAATGGAGAGAAACGAGGATCCGCCATAAAGCCAGAATTTGCTGACCACTTGGCAGAGTAGGGAGGGTTCATCAGAACACCATCAAAGTTAGTCGGTTCTTGAGTCGGCCAGTCTTCGTCTAGTGTATCAGCATTGTGGAGAAATTGATTTTCAACAGGAACACCGTGTAGAATCATGTTCATCCGGGCCAAGTTATAGGTTGAGGTATTGAGCTCCTGCCCAAAATAGACAACGGTTTGCGGTTTATGAGAATATTTCTTGGCGTTAAGCAAGAGAGAGCCAGAGCCCATAGTCGCATCATAGATGGTAAAGCCTAGCTGGTCCTCACGACCCAAAAAGGCAATCTGAGTCATGAGTTTGGCAACTGGTTGAGGGGTATAGAACTCACCAGCCTTCTTACCCGAGTCAGTCGCAAACTGACCGATCAGATACTCATAAGCATCCCCCTGCATATCACCAGCATGACCAGCCACGTCTAGCACAGCCAATTCTTTCATGACTGCCGCCACCGTTTGGTTTTGCTTTTGCGGAGTCGCCCCTAGCTTTTTGGAATAGAGGTCAATATCTTCAAAGAGGTTTTCATAGAGTTCATCACTCTGCTCAATATCACGAAAACCCTGAGCCAAATCTTCCAACTGGAAAGTCCCCTCATTGACACGTGCTACTAGAGCCGTAAAGGTCAACTCAGGCTTGATACTATAGTTGAGTTCGTCCTTCATCACTGCAAGAAGATCCTCGTGGGTGTCCGCATCCTCATAGTAGTTACGATAGACCTCAAGGGCAGCCTCTAGACTCTCACTCCCCTCCTCCATAGTCTCCGCCACGAAAAAGAGCATCTTGTCTGACAGATACTTATAAAAGACCATGCCCAAAAGATAGGACTTGTAGTCATTAGCATCCATCTTAGAGCGGAGAACATCCGCTGAGTTCCACAGAGCTTGGTAGAGCGACTGGGACGTTTGTGTTGTTTCCATAATGTTTCTTTCTAAGTTTTTTCCAAGGAGATTGATATTAGTTTATAGCTCTCCAATCATCATCGGTCTTGTTCTTGGATATAATCCATGGTTCACTAATCTCAAAAATTTTAAACTCATGGTATTTATCTTTAGAATCAAAATATGATATTCTAACCTCATCAAAATCACTATTAAATTCTTTTTGAGAAATAGCAAAATATAGATCAAATCTTTTTATTTCATAAGCATCAATTAGAAATGAATACGCTCCATTCTCACCATAAAAGAATTTCTCATTTGCTTTTTCAGAAAAAGTAACTTGTCTCATCTTTCTAACCTGTTCGCCTCTATCGTACAGAACAAGATTCATATTTCTAATAATTTGCTTTCTAGACTTTGTATTATGAAGCTCAATTGACAAAGGAACTCCAAAGACCATTCCATTTACTGAATTATCAAATCCCCAAACTCTGCTTATTAGTTTATGGGAAGTCGACTTAATATAAATCTTAACTTTTCCTCTATTGGATAAACTAGTTGAAACGATTACTTGCAATAGAAATCCTATAAAAGAACCTATGAGCGAAAATAAAGCAGAATAAACTAACAAAGTAAACTCAAAGTGCTGAAATAAATCATTCAAATTCATTTCCTCCTTAAATAAACATATCTTGCAAGAGCTTCTTTTTGAGTGTTTCCAATTGAGAAATTTTTTCTTGGTGAGAGTTGATGAGGTTATCGAGGTTTGAGAAGTAGGCACCGATGGCTTGTTGTTCAGGGAGAGATGGGATAAATACTTTTTTCGATAGTAATTCCCCTTTAGTAATACCCTTTATTGATGTTCCTTGAAGTTGGGTAACCTCCTTTTGAAGTAATCTATAAAGCAAATATGCTGTGAACTCTATATTTGATTTAAGATTTGAGAGTGATAAAAAATCCTGACTTGTTGCGTATTCATGACGCAAAACCGCTAACTTCCCAACTCCAACTCTCGTAACAACCGCAATTGAATCCTTTGGTATTATTTTGGCTGATGAATTTTCCAAACCTTTCTCAGAAATACTTTTTTGAACTTTAATCTCAAATAGACAATTTATCCCTAAGTCAGATGACTGAATCCAAGGAATATCCCCATCCCAATATTCCTGAACATTTGTTTTTGGAGTGCCACCACTTTGAAAGTCATCAGCTAAATCATTAATTTCACAAAGCTCCCACTCACCTTCAAATCCATCCAAACGAATCTCAGGGACTGTCTGTCCAATCTTGGGAAACATCTTGGAGAGCATGGTCGCCTTGAGAGATTGGTAGTTGGTCAGATTATCCTTGTAGCTTGCAAGAAGGTCGTCGAGGGTGCGGAAAAGAGAGCCGATAGCAGTTTGTTCTTGAATATTAGGCACATTAACCTTTATCGTCGCTATATCACTAGCATTGTATGAAGGAAGGGCACCGATTTGTGCATACTTGGGCAAATATATCGTTTGAAATAATGTCAAACCAAAATCTTTATCCCATGATTTATTAAGAGAATAACTCATAGTATTATTGTCAATCAGAAAAGTTTTAGTAACTAACCGTTTTCTATTTAACATCAATGCAGCACCGACTTTGGCAAAGATGATAGCTGGGGTGTCTTTAACAACATTCCAGCTATTTTTCGCAATTTGCTCCTGTGTAACATAATTGTTTGCATTTCTCATCTCAGTTTCATTTCCAATATTATTCATATCAGAAACCTTAAAAAATGGAATTCCTTCTGTACCACCTTGTTGACTATCTGGAAAGCCTATACCTGATTTAAAACTTCCCAGCTGACCTAATTTGTAATTATCCTACTTGTTACTAAACTTTTCAAATCTTATTCTGGGATTACTCTGTTTCATCATTTAAATCTCCACTAAAATATATCTAACAATACCATGGCATACAATGAGGGATTCCCCCATTCTTATAGGGGATAACATTCTCTTTACAATAATGGTAAAGTTTTGGAATTCTATTATCATTTAAGTAGGATAATAATGTTTCTAAATCATCAAAATTTTTACCATTAAAATAAAATATAGGTGGTAATAAAGCATCTTCATTTTTTCCACGAGCAAACAATTCTAAGGCCAAAAAACCATCAGAATAGCCTATGTCATAGTAGGCTCGTAAATATTCATCTTCACTCATCCTTAGGTTAGATAAATATAAATAACTATGAATAACCTCATGAGTATAATTTGGAATTAATATTTTCCCTGATTTTTTATCTGCTATGCATCTTTGAAAAGCATGTATTAAACCATCTTGGTAGGCAATTGTCAATAATAGTTCAGGATACTCTTGCAAAATTTCATGAAACTTTTCATCATTCATCCAACTTAAATGTGCATTTATCAAAATTTCATTTGTATCTTCTGCAAAACGATATACCATACTGTCAATCAGAGTTCCTTGCTGAATAAGTTCATTTTTCAAAGACTTAACAAAAAATGTTCCATCAGTAATAATCGGGATTATATTTTTAGGGTGCTTCTCCAACCACTTTTCATCAATTGTCACTAAATAAAATTGATTTGCAAACTGTCCCAAATCATCTGAAAGAATTTCAATAATTTTATTCAAATCTTCGTCACCGAAAGAAAAACCTACAAATACTACTGTTTTTGTTGATAAGATAGTTTTTAACCTATCCCCAATAGGTTTTGTTGACAATTTTTTATAGCAATTTTCATAGTCATTCTCAGTTGCAATAATTGAACCTATATTTTTAATAGAACCATGAATTTTAAAAACCCTTTTATCAAATGTATCCCACAAAGCAACATCTTCATTATAAATAATTGGAAACATATCACAATTGTCTTCAAACAAAGTATCCCAATTAGTTGTTATCACAGTGCCAACCTGTGGAATTTTAGCAACTTCTTTGTGAAATTCTGAAGCAATACCATATAGTTCCGGAAAATTATCGATCATTTGAAATCTTCTATTTATCCTTTTAAATAGTTCTTTTCTACCATTTACGACATTTTCACAAAACAAACTCATCAACTTAGAAAAGGATAGATTATCATCTACTTCAATATGATTTTTATATTCCAACTCATCTTTTATATCCGTATAAAATGAAGTAGGCATAACTTTTTTTGACTCTGTACTTACACCTGCACCACAGAACAATACTAAATCTCCGTTAATTGTTGCTTGAATGACATCTTCAGGCAATGTAAAACCATTCTCATTGTCAGATTCTCTGCCCCCTTCAATAAGTTTTCCTTTAACTTTTACCATCATTTCTACTCCATAATTCTGTTAAAATAACATCATCACTATTCGGTCTAATTATTTCTTCTTTATCTACTTTCACAAATACTGGAACTTGAATAGCATTACCAGTAATTATAGCCTCTCCTTTACCTAAACTAGGAATTTTATTAAAGGAAGTTTTATCCAGCGTAGGCATAGTATTCACCAACATTCGTAAATCATTATCATTAACCAATCTATGGATGAAATAATTATGAACTTGTGAAAGAATAGTCGGTGAAATATCTGCCGGTCGTTGACTAGATAACGTTAAGTAGAAACCAAATTTTCGCCCTTCCTTAATGATTTCCTCAAAAATACTCAATCTGTAGTCCTGCCAAGTATCTCCTACAGAATGATTTTGAGCATTTAAAATATTATGTGCTTCATCAATAATTAAATGACTAGTACATGTAACATCTTCTCGATTTATATTCTCTTTCTGTTTATCATAAACCATTTTTGAAATAAGCATTGGAATTAGTCTGGTAATCTCCTGATTAGCATGTACGAGATTAATAATATTTAGACTGGAAAAATCTCCATCAATACTCTCTTTAACTTCAACAACTTTTTTCAAACTATTTAGAGCTGTATCAATTCTATGAAATAAAGGATTAATATGCTCAATGTTTGTTGATTTCCAAGCTGATTGATGTACTTTTTGAAAATCAAGATGAAACTTCAATTTGTCAATTTCTGGGAGTGCGTCAAATTTATTACATAAAGCTTCTTCAATTTCATTAATTCGTAGATAATGTATTTCGGAGTTTTCTATTGGAGTATTCGCATTAATTATATAGCAAGTATCACCGTTCCTCTTTGTAAAATAGGATTCACGTGCAGAATTGTAATACAAATTATTTTTTAAGACAGTAAATAAATCACTGTTAATGTATTTCTCTGCAATCGATGTCCAATTATCTTTAGAATCCAAACTCGCAGAATTCCCAGTAGTTAAAATCTTTTTCAATGTTCCCACAACAAATCTTGCAATACTAGTACCATCAAATTTATTCTCCTCCCATATTTTAAGCGCTTTTCTCAAAAATGGCACTTGTGTAGCTATTGTTGCTCCAAATAGGATTGACAAAATATCAGGATCAAATAAATAATCTGAAGTGATTGGAATTTTATTATTGGTTTGATTTCTAGTATCTATATCAAACACCTTCTTATTTTCTATGACATCAAAACTATCATCTTTTGTATATTCACCATTAAAATCAATAACATAGAATTTTGAAAGCTCTAAAATTTTTTCTCTATAGTCAGACCGAAATAATTCTAAAAATAACTTATGCAATGTATTTGATTTACCGCTACCAGTATTCCCAAAAACACCAATATGGGAGGCAAAAATCTTATTAATTGATAAAGGGATAACTTGACCTTCTAAGATTGATTTTCCAATAGAAATTGTCGGCTCAGACGTATTAATCCCATATATTAATTCTAAGTCTTTTTTTGAAGTAATACATACTTCATTACCAATCATAGGTACATATTGACTTGTTACTTGAAATTCACCTTTTTCAATAACACCTTTAGTTTTCAAATGAACAATTCGATTTATAGAATTCTTTGAAAATCGATTGTCAAATTCTGTACTTCGAATTGTATTTTGTTGATCAGCAACTTTTTCAGTAACAACAGAAGCGATAATTTTTACATTATTCTGCAAAATTGTCAGATATGCTCCGATTTTTGCACCTTGTAACACATCACCATACCATAGATATTCAGCATCATTAGATAAATGATACATTCCAACTTGAGAAATATCGCCATCAACACCTACGATTACACCTAATTTTTTCACAACTCGATTCATTATACTTCATCATCCTCAATGATAAATAACTTTGTCAGACTACTTATATCAAAATTCCCACTTGTACTCAAAATGTTCTTATTTTCGACTTCCAAATCACATGGTAACACTATCTGAAGATTCCTAGGAATATTATCAAGAGATAAGTTCTTCTTAATAACATCAAAATCGCTATCAGCATAGCAAAATATATAAATCATTAACTCTGGATTCTTTAAGGATCTCCTTATCATCTTGGCAATATGATCATCTTGAAAAGAAAATCCTATAACAATTAACACTGATTGAGGTTTATCTAACTCGAGTTGGAATATTCTTAACATATCATGAAAATGATTGTTAAGATATGTTTCTTGTCCTTCAAGTCCAGTAGGTCTAACAACAACTGGGTGATTAACAGTACACGTTCTTATTAGAATCTGATTATTTTCGCCTCTTTCCCAATTCATAGATCCGTGAGGTTTAATTAAGGAAACTGAAGGAAGCTCATTTAAATAATTTTCATTTAATCCTCTATACGCCACACTTTTATTATAATTAGAACTATCTAACACTTTATAGAAATAACCATTGGAACCATCATTAAATATGAAGTTATCGTTTTTCATTAATAAATCCAAGGCTCTTTCAATAAACAAATCATAATTTGTTGTAAAAACATTAACACTCTTTGAAACCGTTCTGGAATTTGAAATGTAAAGCAATGTAATTACTTTTTCTAAGAACCTTACATATCGTTCTAATACAAAATCAATACTAATCTCAAAAGTGGTAAAATTCTTTAGTTTAGTAAAATATTTCGCAGAATACAAAATCTGTTTATCCATTTTTTCAACAAAATACTTAATTCTATCATTATGATTAAAAGGTAAAAAAGAACTAACTTTCAATATATGTTTTTCTAAATTTTTATTCGCTATATCTTTAGAGACAATTATACCATTTTCATCCTTAGCAAAGTGACTCATTAAAGGTATTGATGGATAAGATACACCCGAGCCAATTAAAATATTCAGTTTCTTAGTAAGTATATTCTTTTTGAATTGTTCCACTTTAAAATTTAAATTCTCCATAATAATTTTTCCTTTTATTAGCTGATGATAAAATATAAATATCCATTTTCAATGCAAAATGTAGTCTAATATTACTTTCTATTAAAATTATACCACGAAACTACAAAAATCCCCTTAGAAATCCGCTTCTAAGGGGTTGTCTTTATCCTGCTGCTTGGGCTGGTTCTGCTGGTTTGGTCTTTTTATCTTTCTTGCTACTAGTGATAAGACGGCGTTTGCTATCTCGGATGCTATTGAGTTCCTTGAGGAGTTGAGTCAGGTGTTCCTTTTCAGGATAGGCTTCTGCACTGGCTGCGGTATAGCGCATAAAGAGGTCGTAGCTGGTTGAAAGTTCAGTACGGAGTTGTCTGGTCTTGCCAACTTCCTTGGCAGACTTAGAAGCACGCGCCTTACTTTCCACTTGGTCATATTCCTCTTGAGCATTGACCACAGCCGTCAGCATAGGTGTCAGTCCTAGACTGGTCACTGCCTCATGATAGGGTGTTTCACTAAGCGTTTTGAGAAGACTCTTGATTTCTGCCGTCTCCACATCATTGCTGTGCTTGGTGATGTCCTTATACTTAGCAAAGACTGGTTTCAGAGTTTCATGAGCTTCTTTGAGCTTGGCGTCCTTAATCTTAGCAAATCCTCTATGAAGGGTAAAGAGACCGACCAAAGCACTATCACGATTGCGATCAACTTCTGTCAGATTACTAGACTCTTTCGTTTCCACCGCCGCAAGTTGAGCTTGAAAATCATCTAGCTTGGTCTTGAAGGGCTCCAAATGCTTGGCATACATGCCCTCGTCCTTGTTTGCCTTAGAAAAAGTGGTCAAACTTTGATGAGTATCCATCATCAGGCTTTCAAACTCACGATTGGTAAAGTTACTATAACTAAGTGGACGAATAGCGTATGTTTTTGTCATGATGATATTCTTTCTATTTTTCATTATGTAAACTTTTAAAATAATTCTAACAGTTACTTTAAAAGATTTATTCCGCTTCCGCTCAACTGTCATTATTTCCATCTAAAACGTACTTTTCAGGACAAATCAGACATTTTCAAATTAAAAAACCCCTATCTGATGGACATACACTCCGTCCATCAGATAGAGACTCTTACTATTTTTAGATTTTACCTTTTCGAGTTTTAGAATACATATAAAATTTAGTAAATATGACTATTCGAAAGCTCGAAGACCTCAAAACTTTTGTAGATAAGTAATTCGAAACGTAGAATACTTGTAAATTTATGTAATTGCAATCATTCGAGGCTTAGAATACATGTAAACTTTAGGAAGTAGGCCTATTCTAAGTCTCGAAGAGCTATCTTCCAACCCTCAATGGCTCAATGACTTCCTCCACTAGTTGGGTATAGGCTTCCTTGATTTGTTTTTTATAGAGGAGAGGATTGAGGGCATCCGCCACCTCTAGCTTATAGTCCTGATAGCGCTGGCTCTTGGTCAGCTGACTTTCTCCTAGTTGTTTTTTCGCTCCCTTACGGTAGTGTTCGACATAGTAACGGAGTTCATCCTCACCGACATACCAGCGCTTGCTAAAGACTTTGATATGTTGCTGGATGACAGCCTCAATCATCTGATCCAAAATATTTGCGATAGACTGACCACGATAGCTTTTCGGATGTTCTTGTACCTCTCTCCAAAGTTCAGTGATGATCTGAGCAAGATTGGGATTGGTCTTCTCAAGACTCTGAATATAGTTATCCACGGCTTCCCTATCTTGAGCGCTTAGGTTCTTTTCTTGACTCTGACCTTGTTCAATCAGGCTTTGGATTAAGGTCAAGATATAGGCATAGTTAATTTCGTCCACTTGGATAGACTCCAGTTCATAGTGGATATCAAGTGGCTCTCCATCGTCATCATCCTCTACTCGGCTTTTTAATTCTGCAAGGACATTTCGATAAAGTCCCAGATACCTTTCCAACTTCTCTCCATCAAGTCCCGTCTGACTGTAAAGTTCTTCCTCATCATACTCTTTGTACACTCGGATAGAGGCTAAATATTTATCAAAGGCTTGATAGGTTTTAGCTAGTTTCCTCAACTCAGGTGTAGAGATTTGCTCGATTTGGAGTCCTTCCTCAGGATCATCGGTGATGAGATTTTGGAAATCACTGCAACTCCGTAAAAAGTTCCTCTTTTCCTCTTCCCAGCTAGGGGCTAGGACCTCGTTTTCACCACCATTTGAGTAGAGCTTGAGGGCATTATCCACTGCTTCCTTAAAGGCTAGGGGCTTTTGGAAGGTGATGATATGACCGTAGGTCTTACTAGAATCAAAGATACGATTGGTTCGGCTAAAGGCTTGGATCAAGTCCTGCGGTTGCATGGGCTTGCGGTCAATAAAGAGAGTTGATAGACAAGGGGCATCAAATCCCGTTAGGAGACGATTGACTACGATGACTAAGTCCAACTGTTCATTTCGATAGAGGTATTTGTCATGCTTTCGAGCTAGACGGTTATTGACATCCGTATTAAAACCACGCAGATCCGCCATGGTAAAATGGGTATCAAACTCTTGGTTATAGTCCTCTAAGACCTGCTTCATGTGGTCTTGATTGGCTCTTGAGTCTTCTTCATTTTCTGTGACCGAGTAGGTGATGGTCGCCTTTGGAAAGTCAGGAAGGACCTGCTTGACCCTTTCCGATACCTTAACCCTCGTCTCCCCAGCCTTGACTCGTTTGAGGAGGTCATAGTAGGCTTGGGCTTGAGGGATGGATTTAACGGTTAGGATGGCATTGTAGGTCTTACCAACTCCTTTTTGGAATCCTAGCTGTTGACGGGATTTATTGATAATGGCATCCAAGACTTCCAGCATATGCTCTTCATCTTCGTAGACAGTATCTGGTATGTCATTTTCAGATTTATCCGTGATGAGGGTATTGCGATAATCTACCTTAAAACCTAAAACTGCTCCATCATGGATGGCTTCCTTGACTGTATACTCATGGAGACGGTCACCGTACTGTTGCTGGGTGGTTTGAGCTAGGTCACCGACCTGCTGGCGTTTATTTTCCTTAAAGATAGGTGTGCCTGTAAAACCATACCAGAGAGACTGTGGGAAAAAGGCCTTAATGTCTTTTTGTGTTTGAGGTGTTACGGCACGGTGGCATTCATCCACGACAAAGGCCACTCGAAGATCCTTGATTTTGTCCGCATCTCTTTGGTAAAGACCTTGTTCAAACTTGCGCATCATGGTGGTGATTTTCTGGATGGTCGTTACCACCACACGCTTATCATTGCTTCCTAGTCGCTTGACCAAATCATGGGTATTATCCGTCTCATCAATATCAATGACATCATTGGTCGCATAAGAGAGAAAAGATGAAGTGGTCTGTTGGTCCAAGTCCCTGCGGTCAACGACAAAAATCGTCTTTTGGATAGATGGAATCTGGAGGAGATTCCGAGCTACCTTATAGGAGGTCAGGGTCTTCCCTGAACCTGTCGTATGCCAGACATAGCCTGATGCTTGCTGGCGAGAGGCTTCTTGCACTGCTTCGATGGCGTGAATCTGGTAGGGACGCAGGAGGATGAGAGTCTTCTTGCTATCATCAAGGACAGAATACTGCATGACCATCTGATGAGCACGAGGGATGGAAAGGACTTCGTGGGCAAAACTGGTCAAGCTCGTTATAGGTTGGTTGTCCTTATCCACCCACTTGGTTAGAAATTGCTTGTTGAGTTTATTTTCCCTAGCTGCAGCGATATAGCGTGTATCTACCTTATTAGTCACAACAAACATCTGTAAGCTAGAGTAGATGCCACGGAACTTGCCTTCACGGTCATACTTTTTGATTTGATGAAAGGCATCTAGAAAAGCAACTCTGGGACTTTTAAGCTCGATCTGAACCATTGGAAGGCCATTGATCAAGAGGGTCACATCTAGCCTGCGGTCTTGATCCTGAGGATTTATCTTATCTCTCTCGACTTGGTTGACAACCTCATAACTGGACTTACCAGCTGCGATATTGTCTCGCCAAATGACAGATAAACGGATAGTCCCCAAACTAGCATCTTCTCTCTGAACCTCAACCTTGGCAATGCCATTTTCGCCGACCAACCACTTGGCCGCATCATAGTAGCTAACAAAGTTCAGTTGATTCTTTATCTGGCGTTTTTCCTGTTCTGTTAGAGGATAATCTGCCAATAGAGTCACGTTGTTCTGGGCTAGCTTTTCAAAGAAGTTTTCCCATAATTGTTCTTCAGTTTTAAGGTCATCTCTGTAAGTCCATTGACTTTCCCCAGTTACCAGTTGGTTGATCAGTTGTTTTTCTATCTCCAGTTCTGGTTTTACCTGCATCATACTCTCTCCTTTGCTACTTGTCTGCTTCCTTTATTATAGCATGTTTAAGCTCAAATTCCATCACTCTTCCCATATCAAAAAGACTCATTCCCCCTTTCTCCTCCAAAATATGGTATAGTAGAGTTATACTATCTATGAGGAGTTTACATGTCACAGGATAAACAAATGAAAGCTGTTTCTCCCCTTCTGCAGCAAGTTATCAATATCTCATCGATTGTCGGTGGGGTTGGGAGTTTGATTTTCTGTATTTGGGCTTATCAGGCTGGGATTTTACAGTCTAAGGAAACCCTCTCTGCCTTTATCCAGCAGGCAGGTATCTGGGGGCCACCCCTCTTTATCTTTTTACAGATTTTACAAACGGTCGTCCCTATCATTCCAGGAGCCTTGACCTCGGTGGCTGGGGTCTTTATCTACGGCCACATCATCGGGACTATCTACAACTATATCGGGATTGTGATTGGCTGTGCCATTATCTTTTATCTGGTGCGCCTCTATGGAGCTGCCTTTGTCCAGTCCGTCGTCAGCAAGCGCACCTATGACAAGTATATCGGCTGGTTGGATAAGGGCAATCGTTTTGACCGTTTCTTTATTTTTATGATGATTTGGCCCATTAGTCCAGCTGACTTTCTCTGTATGCTGGCTGCCTTAACCAAGATGAGCTTCAAGCGCTATATGACCATCATCATTCTGACCAAACCCTTTACCCTCGTGGTTTATACCTACGGTCTGACCTATATTATCGACTTCTTCTGGCAAATGCTTTGACACATAAAAAATCCGTTTGGTTTCCCAAGCGGATTTTGTGCTTTATTTTGAAACTTCTTTTGCAAGGACAAAGTTTCCAAGAGTAGCAGAACCATTTCCTGCGACTGCTGGAGTGACGATGTAGTCACGCACATCTGGTACTGGTAGGTAGCCATTAAGAAGAGATGTAAATTTCTCACGGACACGGTCCAACATGTGTTGTTGAGCCATGACCCCTCCACCAAAGACAATCACGTCTGGGCGGAAAGTCACTGTTGCATTAACCGCAGCTTGAGCGATATAGTAGGCTTGAACATCCCAAACAGGGTTGTTGAGTTCAATGTTTTCCCCACGTACACCTGTACGAGCTTCCAAACTTGGACCAGCTGCATAGCCTTCCAGACATCCCTTATGGAAAGGACAAACACCGTTGAATTCTTTTTCAATATCCATTGGGTGTCTAGCAACATAATAATGACCCATTTCAGGGTGACCCACACCACCGATAAACTCACCACGTTGGATGACACCTGCACCGATACCTGTACCGATTGTGTAGTAAACCAAGTTTTCGATACGGCCACCAGCATTATTACGGGCAACCACTTCACCATAAGCAGAGCTGTTTACGTCTGTAGTGAAGTACATTGGCACGTTGAGGGCGCGACGAAGGGCACCAAGTAAGTCCACATTTGCCCAGTTTGGTTTTGGAGTCGTTGTGATAAAGCCATAAGTTTTTGAGTTTTTATCAATATCAATCGGACCAAACGAACCGACTGCAAGACCAGCAAGGTTGTCAAATTTTGAGAAGAACTCAATGGTTTTATCGATTGTTTCGATTGGAGTTGTTGTTGGAAATTGTGTTTTTTCTACAACGTTAAAGTTTTCATCACCGACAGCACAAACAAACTTTGTACCGCCCGCTTCCAAGCTTCCATATAATTTTGTCATGATAAACCTCTTGTTTTTATTTTCTTTATTATAGCATATTTCGAAAGTCTAAATTTCTCTATTTTTTAGATTTTCCTCTGTAAATCTTACCATTCAAGCAAAAACGAACAAACATGTCATTTGTTCGTTTTCATTGTGAGAGGGAATATTGTACTCAATGAAAATCAAAGAGCAAACTAGGAAGCTAGCCGAAGGCTGTACTTGAGTACGGCAAGGCGAAGCTGACATGGTTTGAATTTGATTTTCGAAGAGTATTAGATTTTCACTTCGATCACAGCATCCCCCTTAGCAACTGAACCTGTTGCGACTGGAGCTACTGAAGCGTAGTCAGCTGTATTTGTAACGATAACCATTGTTGTATCATCAAGTCCAGCTGCAGCGATTTTGTTTGAGTCAAATGTTCCAAGAACATCGCCCGCTTTAACCTTGTCACCTTGAGCAACTTTTGCTTCAAAACCTTCACCATTCATAGATACAGTGTCAATACCAACGTGGATCAAAACTTCAGCACCATCAGTTGTTTTCAAACCAAAAGCGTGTCCTGTTGGAAATGCAATTGAAACTTCAGCATCAGCAGGTGCATAGACCACACCTTGGCTAGGTTTCACAGCGATACCTTGTCCCATAGCTCCACTTGAGAAGACTGGGTCATTGACATCAGCAAGAGCTACAACGTCACCGACGATAGGAGTTACAAGTGTTTCATTTTGAAGAGCTGCTGGAATGTTACCAGTTGTTTCTTCTTGGACCAAACGTTCTGTCTCTACTTCAGTAGCAACTTCTTTTTCATCCTCATAACCAAACATGTAAGTAAGAGCAAAACCAAGGGCAAATGATACAGCTACCATAAGAAGGTATAGTGGAAGTTGTCCATTACCTGCATAAAGCATTGTACCAGGGATGATAGTGATACCACTACCAGTACCAGCAAGCCCAAGGATTGAAGCCAATCCACCACCGATTGCACCAGCAATCAATGAAAGGAAGAATGGTTTACGGAAGCGCAAGTTCACCCCGAAGATAGCAGGCTCTGTAATACCGAGGAAGGCAGAAAGAGCAGCTGGGAAAGCAAGTGTTTTTAGTTTTGGATTTTTAGTTTTGACACCAACCGCAACAGTCGCAGCACCTTGAGCTGTCATAGCCGCAGTGATGATAGCGTTGAATGGGTTAGCATGGTCAGCAGCAAGCAATTGAACTTCAAGCAAATTGAAGATGTGGTGCACACCTGACACGACGATCAATTGGTGAACCCCACCAATCAAGAAACCACCGAGACCAAATGGCAAGCCAAGAATTGCTTTTGTACCGACAAGAATATAGTTTTCAACAACGTGGAAGACTGGTCCGATGACAAAGAGTCCAAGGATAGACATGACCAAAAGTGTCACGAATGGTGTTACCAAGAGGTCAATCACATCTGGAACAACCTTGCGGACAGCTTTTTCAAATTTAGCTCCGACAACCCCGATGATGAAGGCTGGAAGAACAGATCCTTGCAAACCAACAACTGGGATAAATCCGAAGAAGTTCATAGCAGTCACTTCACCACCTGAAGCAACTGCCCAAGCGTTTGGAAGTGAGCCAGAAACAAGCATCATACCAAGAACGATACCAACAGCTGGATTTCCACCAAATACACGGAAGGTTGACCACACAACCAAACCTGGCAAGATGATGAAGGCTGTATCTGTCAAGATTTGTGTGTAAGTTGCAAAGTCACCTGGAAGTGGCATTTCAAGAGCGTTGAAAAGACCACGCACACCCATGAAAAGACCTGTCGCTACGATAACTGGGATGATTGGAACGAAAACGTCACCGAAAGTACGGATAGCACGTTGGAACCAGTTCCCTTGTTTGGCAGCTTCTGCTTTCATGTCATCTTTAGATGATGTTGGCAAACCAAGCGCAACAACTTCATCGTACATTTTGTTAACTGTACCAGTACCAAAGATGATTTGGTATTGACCTGAGTTAAAGAAAGCACCTTGAACTTTTTCCAAGTTCTCAATCACTTCTTTATTGATTTTTCCTTCATCTTTTACCATAACACGGAGGCGAGTTGCACAGTGAGCTACACTGTTAACATTCTCACGTCCGCCCAAGGCATCGATGACTTTTTTTGCAATTTCCTGATTGTTCATTTGCAAAAATCTCCTTATAAAAAATTTATTCTTGTATGAAAGCGATTTTACTCGCCCTACGAGTATTATTTTATCATCTTTCAAAAATATGTCAAGCGTTTTGCAGAAAAAATATTTGTTTCTTAGAGTAAGGTCTTTTTTTGATAGATTTTGAGGGTTTCTTAAGAGATTCTTTAAAAAAATAGTTTAAAATGTGAGTTAAAAAGGGTTTTGTTTCACTTTCTTTCAATTTTATGTAGATAGATGATTGATTTTCTGGTTTCTTTTTATGATAAACGTTTGATAGGTTTTTCTCTTTTTTAACATAAATGGCTTGCATTTTTTACCGAAAACGGTTACTATTAAAAGTGATAAGATTATTGGAGGAATGAATGAATGGAATGGACAACTGAACGTCGTTACAGACTTTATCAAGATTGGACGCAAGAAGAAATTCAAAATATTAAGAAAAATATGGCACAATCTCCATGGCATACTCATTACCATGTTGAGCCAAAAACAGGACTTCTCAACGATCCAAATGGCTTTTCTTACTTTGATGGGAAGTGGGTTGTTTTTTATCAGAACTTTCCTTTTGGTGCAGCCCACGGTTTGAAATCTTGGGTTCAATTGGAAAGCGAGGATTTGGTTCACTTTAGAGAAACTGGAGTCAAAGTTTTGCCTGACACTCCATTAGATAGCCACGGTGCCTACTCTGGTTCTGCCATGCAGTTTGGGGATAACTTGTTCTTATTTTATACAGGAAATGTCCGTGATGAAAACTGGATCCGTCACCCTTACCAGATTGGGGCTTTGATGGATAAGGATGGCAAGATTACCAAGATTGACAAGATCTTGATTGACCAGCCAGCAGACTCTACTGACCACTTCCGTGACCCACAAATTTTTAACTTTAAAGGTCAATACTATGCTATCGTCGGTGGTCAGGACTTAGAGAAAAAAGGCTTCGTTCGTCTTTATAAGGCTGTAGACAACGATTACACAAACTGGCAGGAGGTTGGTGACCTTGACTTTGCTAACGACCGTACTGCCTACATGATGGAATGTCCAAATCTGGTCTTTGTCGGGGAGCAACCTGTCCTTCTCTACTGCCCACAAGGATTGGATAAGAAAGTTCTAGACTACGACAATATCTATCCAAATATGTTTAAGATTGGGGCTTCCTTTGACCCTGAAAATGCCAAAATGGTAGATGTGTCTCAACTTCAAAATATGGACTATGGTTTCGAAGCCTATGCAACTCAAGCCTTCAACGCTCCTGATGGACGCGCTCTAGCTGTTAGCTGGCTTGGCTTGCCAGATGTTTCTTACCCTTCTGACCGTTTTGACCACCAAGGAACCTTCTCTTTGGTCAAGGAACTCACTATCAAAGACGGCAAACTCTACCAATACCCAGTCGCAGCTATCAAGGACCTTCGTGCTTCTGAAGAACCTTTCTCTAACCGCGCCCAAACCAAGAACACTTACGAACTCGAACTAAAATTAGAAGCCAATAGCCAGAGTGAGATTGTCTTACTTGCTGATAAAGAAGGCAAGGGACTTTCCATCAACTTTGACCTTGTAAATGGTCAAGTGACAGTAGATCGTAGCCAAGCTGGAGAACAGTATGCCCAAGAATTTGGAACTACACGTTCTTGCCCTATCGACAATCAAGCTACTACTGCTACAATCTTCATCGATAACTCTGTCTTTGAAATTTTCATCAATAAAGGAGAAAAAGTATTTTCTGGTCGTGTCTTCCCACATGCGGACCAAAATGGTATCCTCATCAAATCTGGAAACCCAACTGGAACTTACTATGAATTAGATTATGGTCGCAAAATTAACTGATGTCGCCAAACTTGCAGGCGTCAGTCCTACTACCGTTTCTCGGGTTATCAATAAAAAAGGGTATCTCTCTGAGAAAACTATTCAAAAAGTCAATGAAGCCATGCGGGAATTGGGCTATAAACCCAACAACCTAGCTCGTAGTCTGCAAGGAAAATCGGCTAAGTTAATCGGCTTGATTTTCCCCAACATTTCCAACGTTTTCTATGCAGAATTGATTGATAAGCTGGAACACCAACTCTTCAAAAATGGGTACAAGACCATCATCTGCAACAGTGAGCATGACTCTGAAAAGGAACGCGAGTACATCGAAATGCTCGAAGCCAATCAGGTGGACGGCATCATTTCGGGTAGTCACAACTTGGGAATCGAAGACTACAATCGTGTGACGGCACCAATTATTTCCTTTGACCGAAATCTGTCACCAGACATTCCTGTCGTTTCCTCTGACAACTATGCTGGTGGGGTCCTTGCTGCCCAGACCTTGGTTAAGACAGGCGCCCAATCTATCATCATGATTACAGGGAATGACAATTCCAATTCGCCTACCGGACTGCGCCACGCTGGCTTTGCATCTGTTCTCCCAAAAGCTCCTATTATCAATGTTTCCAGTGACTTTTCTCCTGTAAGAAAAGAAATGGAAATCAAGAATATCTTGACTCGACAAAAACCAGATGCCATTTTCGCTTCGGATGACTTAACAGCTATTCTGGTCATTAAAATCGCTCAGGAGCTGGGCATTTCTGTCCCTGAAGAGCTCAAGGTCATCGGCTATGATGGGACCTACTTTATCGAGAATTACTATCCTCAACTGGCTACTATTAAGCAACCTTTGGAAGAGATTGCCTGCCTCACTGTTGACCTCCTCTTGCAAAAGATTGAAGGCAAAGAAGTCGCAACAACCGGTTACTTCTTACCAGTTACATTATTACCAGGAAAAAGTATTTAATACTCAATGAAAATCAAAGAGCAAACTAGGAAGCTAGCCACAGGCTGTACTTGAGTACGGCAAGGCGAAGCTGACGTGGTTTGAAGAGATTTTCGAAGAGTATAAGCACAAGAAAACTCAGAACAATCTGTCTGAGTTTTTTTATGATCTTAAATTTTCTAGATAGCGCTGGGCAGTCTCTAGGTTAAAGGTTTTATCTGCGATAAGCTGCTCGACTAGGGGAGCAACTTCAGACTCACTAGCACCTGCGAGGAGTGCTAAGGATTTGGCCTGCAATTTCATGTGGCCTTGCTGGATGCCTGTACTCACCAAGGCTTTGAGGGCTGCAAAGTTTTGGGCAAGCCCGATAGACACGATAAGCTGGGCTAATTCTTTGGCAGAAGGATTTCCCAGTAGCTCATGACTGAGGGCTACACGAGGGTTGAGACCGATAGAGCCACCCTTGGTCGCTACAGGCATGGGTAGGGTCATCTCACCAACCAATTCTTCTGTTTCCAGGTCCAGCGTCCATTGACTAAGACCTTGATAGTGTCCATCTCGACTAGCAAAGGCATGGGCTCCAGCCTCGATGGCACGCCAGTCATTACCAGTAGCAATTAAAATGGCATCAATACCATTAAAAATCCCTTTATTGTGAGTAGCTGCTCGGTAAGGATCAGCCTGTGCAAACTGACTAGCCAAAGCCATTTTCTCCGCAATTTCTCGTCCTTGATCCTTTTGGCGGCTCAAGTAGCGAAAGGCGATGCGACAGCTTGCCGTCACCAGAGAATCAGTCGCGTAATTAGACAGGATTCCCATAAGACTTTGTCCCTGACTCAGTTCTTCTAAGACTGGTTTCAAGGCCTCCAGCATGGTGTTGAGCATATTAGCACCCATGGCTTCCTGGGTATCGACATGGAGATACACAACGAGAAAGTCTGTTTCGCCTTTTATCTGCTCTACATGCAAATCACGCGCCCCACCTCCACGTTTAACGATAGAAGAATAGGCTTGATTGGCAAGCTCTAAGAGTTCTGCTTTCTTGCTGGCAATCTTCTCTTGCGCTTGTTTAGGATCAGCAACTTGATAAAGAGCTACCTGCCCAATCATCTGACGCTCATGGACTTGCGCAGTAAAACCGCCTGCACGCTTAATGATTTTACTGGCATAGCTGGCCGCAGCAACCACTGAGGGTTCTTCTGTCACATAGGGAACTGTGTATTCCTGACCGTTAACGAGAACCTCTGGAACCAACGAATAAGGCAGAGAAAAAGTTCCCACTACATTCTCACTCAGCTGGTTTGCGACAGTCACACTCATCTGTTCATCCTGCTCCAAACTCGCTTGTCTCTCAGGACTAAGGAGCGCCTGAGCTTTTAACAGCTCAAGGCGCTCATGGTATGATTTTTTAGAAAATCCATTCCAACTTATCTTCATTATTTTTCAACCTTGCTATAACGGCGTTGGTGGTCAACAATTTCAACCAAGGCAAAATCTTGATTTTCATAGCCAGCAAACTGGGCAGAATTTGTCTCATCTAAGTCTACTTCCTCAAAGAAGACTTTTTCATAGTCAGCAACAGACAGGGCAGTTCGTTGGTTGAGCTTATTCAAACGGTCTTTATCCAGATAAGCTTCGTATCCTTCAACCAATTCACCACTAAAGAACTCAGCTACGGCTCCACTTCCGTAACTATAAAGGGCAATTTTATCCCCAGCCTTCAAGCTATCTGTATTTTCCAAGAGAGATAGAAGCCCAAGGAAGAGAGAACCTGTATAGATATTCCCCACCTTTTGACTGTAGAGAATAGACTGGTCAAAGTGCTTTTGCAAGAGGTCCTTTTTCTCTTGAGGCAGGCTCTTATCCATGATTTTTTTTAAGCCTTTGAGTGCTAATTTAGGGTAAGGCAAGTGGAAGCAAACCGCCGCGAAATCATCCAAAGTAAGCTGGTAGCGTTTTTGGTATTCAAGCCAAGTCGTTTTCAAACTATCCAAGTATTGTTGGGTAGAATAGACACCATTTACATAAGGAGTTGTCGAGTAATTTGGACGCCAAAAATCCATGATGTCACGGGTTTGAGCTACATTGTCATTATTAAAGGCCATCATGCGTGGATTTTGTGTAATCAACATAGCCACACTGCCGGCACCTTGAGTTGGTTCTCCTGGAGTTTCAATACCGTATTTGGCAATATCACTGGCAATGACCAAGACCTTGGACTCTGGAGAATTTTCCACATGCAATTTGGCATAATGAAGGGCAGCTGTCGCTCCATAGCAGGCTTCTTTAATTTCGAAACTACGAGCAAAGGGCTGAATACCCAGCAAGCCATGCACAAAGACAGCTGCAGCCTTACTCTGGTCAATTCCTGACTCAGTCGCCACAATGACCATATTGATTTCTTGTCTTTCTTGCTCAGTTAAAATAGAGTCACTAGCACTGGCCGCCAAGGTCACGATATCCTCAGTTAAGGGTGCAATACTCAATTCCTCGAGTAAGAGTCCTTTGCTTAATTTTTCAGGGTCAATTCCCCTCGCTTCTGCTAAGTCTTGTAACTTCAAGACATATTGACTGGTCGCAAAACCAATCTTATCAATACCGATTGTCATATTTACCTCTGTTTTATCATTCATGTAAAAAATCGTTCAGTACTATTTTATCACAAATGGTAGTAAAAGAGAGAAAAAAGACTTGATTCACCAAATCAAGCCTCTTATTGGTCATAATTTTAAAGAATGATCAGTTGCTAGAGAGTTCACCAACATAAGTAGCTTTATAAGCCCCATTCTCAGTTATCAGTTCCTGGAGGATTAAATTTCCTGAGTAAGTCCTTCCCATCTCATCTACAAATTCTTGATAAAATTGACTAGTAGGAATTTCTCTGATATCCTTATCAAATGTCTTGTCAAGTGTTTTACTAACCTTTTCGGCAATGAACTGATTCTCTTGCAATCCACTTTGAAACTCTGAGCTCGAACTAGAAACCATGACTGGGATAAACAACAAAGTCAGTAGACTTACAAACAATAAGGAAAATAGTAATTTTTTCATGATTTTTCCTCCTTTCTATATATAGAATACTACATAGAGAAAGCGTTGTCAATGCATTTGTTTCATTTTTCAGAAAATTCTTTTATTTCTGTAAATTCCCCAATGCTCAATGTGTTTTTATATAATGATACAGTCTGAGAATCACTGTTCCACTAGCCATTCCAATGGAAATCACCAAAGCCAACATAACAACCAAGGTTGCACTAGCAATGGCATGACTGTAATCCCCCGTCACAAAAAAGGCAGTTGTCCGATAGGAGAGATAACCCGGAACCAGAGGTGCCAAGATGGCCAAGATAAAGACTACAGCAGGGGTCTTATAAAGAATACTTAAAATCTGGCTGACACAAGAACCGATAATGGCTGCAATAAAAGTAGCCACAATAACATTGGTCGGTTCCTTGAGCAAGAGATAAATCAGCCAGACAGCCATGCCCAAAATTCCTCCTGGTAAGAGCATAGAGCGTTGCACATTGAGTACGATTAGAAAAGTGATAATGGCAAGAAGACTTGCTACTGCTTGTAATAAAAAGGTTGTTAGTGTCATATTAGTTCATCAATACCAAGGCGACAGAAGTTCCTGCCCCTAAAGCAAGGGTAATGAGCAGGGATTCAAACATCTTACTCATACCAGAGTTTATGTGGTTGGTCATGATATCCCGAACCGCATTGGTCAAGGCAATACCTGGTACAAACGGCATGACCGCACCAGCTATAATCAAATCTGCCGTTGAAGGAAAGCCTGTATAGCGAGCCCAAAACTGGGCAATTATCCCAAAGACAAAGGCTCCAGCAAAGGCTGTCACAAAGGGAATTCGGATAAATTTTTCCACATAGAGGGAAAAGGCAAAACCAAATAAGGTCGCCACTCCTGCCCCAAGTGCGTCGTAGATATTTCCACTAAACATAACCGAAAAGAAAGGAGCACTTAAGGTCGCAGCTAAAGTTACCTGCAACTTGGTATAGGGAAGGGGTTGGGCTTGCAAGGCCGTCAATTGCTTAAAGGCTGTTTCTAAATCAATCTGCCCCCCAACCAGCTGACGAGAAATCTGGTTGACATCGCAGACTTTTTCGATGTTATAAGAAGAGGAGGTCACGCGCTTCATGCGCGAAATATTGGTATTTTCAATGGAGAAAAAGATGGCAGCAGGCATAGCAAGAACATTGCAATCCACAATCCCCTGCGAATGCGCAATCCGAATCATAGTATCTTCTACACGATGGATTTCTGAGCCACTTTTAAGGAGAATAGTCCCCGCTAGCATAATCACATCAATGACGGCATTTAATTCTTTTGATTCTTCCATGCTTGCCTCCTTTTATCAACTCCTTCTATTCTATCACAAATCCGGACTCAAAAAAAATCTTTGCCACGAAATCATGACAAAGATTGATTACTTATTTTGATTATCCATCTGATTTTAAGGAGTAGCTGAACTTGTTTTAGGTTTGTAGATTGAAATCTTGACCCTTGTCTTATTGAGGTCTACCTTTTCACCTGCTCTAGGACTTTGTTCAACAACCATGCCTTCTGCACTATCTGCAGGCGCTTTCGTCACTTCTACAACTTCTATATTGGCTTCCTTAATCCCAACAATTTGAATCAAATTGTTCTTAGTAAACTCCAAGCTGGAACCAATGTAACTCGGCATGGCAACACTTGTAACTTTTTTAGCTACTGTCAAGACGATTTGAGTAGGTTTACTCAAATCATAAGAGATACCTGCACCTGGACTTTGTTTCATAATCGTTCCTGGTTCGCTTTCGCTGGACTCTTCTTCCTCTATCTTAATCAAATTCTCAGGAACCTTCTTCTGCTTGAGCTCTGAGATTACTTCTGTAGAGTTCCGTCCAATATAGTTCCCTAATTGAATCGTCGTAGCTTTTTTAGCTACTGTCAAAACAATTTGAGTTGCCTTGCTCAAATCATAGGTTGTTCCGGCAGCTGGACTCTGTCTGAGAACAGTTCCTGCTTCGCTCTCACTTGATTCCTCTTCCTCAATTTTAATGAGATTTTCAGGAACCTTCTTCTGCTTGAGTTCTGCGATAACATCTGTCGATTTACGGCCGATATAATTACTAATTTGGAAAGATTGCTTGCCTGATGAGACAACCAAATTGATTTTCGTTCCTTCTTTTCGACCAGTTCCAGCGTCAGGATCTGTACGAATAATCCGCCCTTCTTCCACCTTTTCACTAGCCTCTGATTTCTCCTCGCCAATCTCAAAATTGGCTTTCTTGAGGGTTTCCTTGGCTTCCACCACTGTCTGACCTGCCACATTTGGAATAGCAATGGTTGCAGGAGTTCTGGATAGTATCCAAATAAGAGAAGCTGCCACCAATACAATGCTGGCCAACAAAATCATATAGCGAACTCTAAATTTCCGTTTCTTAACAGGTTTGGTTGCGTAATTGTCTTCCAAAACCTGCTGACTCGGTTTCGCAGTCTGTGGCTTCGGACTTTGTGTTTGCACCTTAGGAATCGAAGTCAAGGTACTCTGGGATACTTTTGGTAGTGTCTTGGTGTCCGCCTTAGTAGTATCATTAAATACCAGTTTAGGCTCATTGCGACGATTGTAAGACAAGCTACTAGACAAGTCCACATACATCTCTGCAACTGACTGATAACGATCTGTCAATTTCTTGGCAGTTGCCTTGATAACAACATTCTCCAAAGCCTGAGGTACAGATGGATTTTCATCAATAACTGACGGCAGTGGTTTCTGGAAATGCTGGAGGGCGATGGTCACCGCACTATCCCCATCATAAGGGATATGACCTGTCAGCATCTCATAGAAAATAATCCCCATGGCATAGATATCACTTTGTACAGTCGCCTTCGAACCACGCGCCTGCTCTGGTGACAAGTAATGAACTGAACCCAGCATCGAGTTAGTCTGAGTCAGACTCGTCTCAGCAAAGGCTACTGCAATCCCAAAGTCTGTAACCTTGACAGTCCCATCTGGTGTCAAGAGGATGTTTTGAGGTTTCAAGTCCCGGTGAACAATTCCTCTGGTATGGGCCAAACGCATGGCTAGGAGGATTTGTCCCATAATACGGACGGCCTCTTCATTAGAAAGAGGATAGTGTTCCTTGATATAGCGTTTGAGGTCAAGTCCAGCCACATATTCCATAGCTAGGTACTGTTGACCGTCTTCCTCGCCAATATCTGTTATCCGAACGATATGAGGATGGTCTAAATCTGCCATAGCTCTCGCTTCACGCTGAAAACGAGCCACAGCTATCGGGTCCGTCTGGTAGTTGGTCCTCAGAACCTTCACTGCCACTTCTTCCCCATCTAAGATTAAGTCTTTGGCTAGGTAGACATCCGCCATGCCTCCTCGACCAATCTGTTTGACAATCCGATAGCGTCCGGCAAAAATCTTGCCGATTTGGATCATTCTGCATCCTCCTCGTTCATAGAAACAAGGGCAACCGTAATGTTGTCTAAACCTCCTGCATTGTTAGCAAAACGAACAAGTGTCTCCGTTTTATCTGCTAAAGGAATATCACTGGTTACAATATCACGAATCTCACTGCCTGAAATCATGTTGGTCAAGCCGTCACTATTGAGCAAGAGATAGTCACCTGACTCAAGGATCACTGTCCCAAAATCAGGCTGAATTTCATCTTTTTGACCAATAGACTGGGTGATAATATTTTTTTGCGGATGAGCTTCTGCCTCTTCTGGTGTCAATTGACCAGCCTTGAGCAATTCATTGACCAAAGAATGGTCGCTCGTTAACTGATGGTATTCTTCTCCACGAATCAAGCCGATACGCGAATCACCAATATGAGCATAGATAGCCTGATTGCCAATAATAGCAACAGCTTCTAGAGTTGTTCCCATTCCTTTATAGGCATCATCTTGCCCAAGTTGATGAATCTTTTGATTTTCAATTTCTAGGTAATTGGCGAACCATTCACGCACTTCATTGACTGTATCGATTTGGGTATCAACCCAAGCTATACCTAGGTCTGTTACCGCCATTTCACTAGCGATATTCCCTGCGCGATGACCTCCCATCCCATCAGCTAAAATAATCATAGTACGTCCAGCTCTATTGACATAGTGGTTGACATAGTCTTGGTTATTTGTTCGTTTCTGACCAACATCTGTTAATAATGAAATTTCCATGTGTCAGTTCCTTCCTAATCCGATATCTTGCGAAATTGACTGATGAAGAATCCATCACTTCCATACAATTCAGGTGTAATGAGGATACAGCCGTCTTTCATGATATCCTTACATTCATGTTCTAGTTTTACCTGCTCGAACTCAGGATGACTTTCTAAAAACGCCTCAACGACTTGAAAATTCTCCTCTGAGACAATAGTACAGGTACTATAAGTTATTATACCACCTTTGCCTAGTGTTTGACAAACACTACCTAATATTTCTAGCTGAATTTCCTGCAAGGACGCGAAATCTGCCGTTTCTTTATTGTATTTGATGTCTGGTTTTCGACGCAGAAGACCGATTCCTGAACAGGGAGCATCCACCAAAATCTTATCAAATGAATCCTGACCAAAAAACTCATGCACCTTTCTGGCATCCAATTTTTGCGTTTGAACCCGATCTGCAACTCCTAAACGTTGAGCATTTTCTTGGATTAAGTCCAACTTGTGATCGTAAAGGTCCAAAGCCGTAACCTGACCTGTCGTAAGATAAGAGGCTATATGGGCTGTTTTCCCACCTGGAGCCGCACAGGCATCTAGAACCTGCTCATTGCCTTGTAAATCAAGAGTTGGCGCAACCAATTGACTAGACTCGTCTTGGATGGTAATGGCTCCCTCCGCAAACAAATCATGGCCTGCAAAATGCCCCTGCTCCTTAACCAATCCAGAAGGAGACAAGGATGAATCACTGGCCTCCAACAAGGTTTGGATTTCCTCTTTTCGACTTAGGTCTGTTACACGAATACTGGCCTTGTTTCGCACCAAGAGACTTTCAAAAATAGCCTGTGCTCGCTCCTCTCCGTATTCTTCCTTGAGCTTAGCAACTAGCCAAACAGGAAGGGAATAGGCAATGGAGTCACGCTTGTTTTTTCGTTTGATGCTGGCAATATCTGGCCAGCCTTCACGCAGAATACGACGAAGGAGGGCATTGACCAATTTTTCACTGCCTTTTTTACGGACTTTGGCCAATTCTACTGCTTCATTGACCACAGCATGGTCTGGAATTTTGTCCAAATAGCGAAGCTGGTAGGCACTCATGAGAAGAAGGACATAGAGCCAACTGTCTAACTGGTCTCTGTCTTCGATAAAGTGTGATAGGTACCATTCCAGAGTCAGTTTACGGGCTACCGTTCCATAGACCAGCTCGGTAACCAAGCCCTTGTCTGCTGCCGAAAGTTGACTTCCCTTGAGATGCTTATTTAAGGCGATATTTGAGTATGCTTGATTGATAAAGACATCCTCTAGCACTGATAGGGCTAAACTTCTATCCGTTTCTACTTTAGTCACCAAATCGTTCTCCTACAGTCAATGTACGTCCAACTCCGTTTAGGAAGGAAGCAATGTCCATCTTAGGTTTACCAGCTGGCTGCACTTGTTTGAGGGATAGAGCCCCTTCTGCCGTTGCGACAATCAATTCTTTCTTGCCGATAGAGAGGATCTCACCTGGATTTCCCTGACCTTCTACTGGTAGGGCTTCATAAATCTTAAAGCGGTCGCCCTTGAGAAAAGTATGGGCAACAGGCCAGGGGTTCATTCCACGGATTTGGTTAAAGAGTTGACGATTGGCTTTGTTCCAGTCTAATTTTTCTTCTTCTGGCTTGATATTTGGAGAGAAAGTAACCTGACTTGGATCCTGAGGTTCAGGTTTGATATCGCCAGCAATGTAGGCAGGTAGAGTATCCAAAAGCAAATCACGACCAACAAACGCTAATTTCTCAAACAAGGTTCCGACATTGTCCCCATCTGTGATCGGAATGCTGCGACGAGAAATCATATCCCCTGCATCCATTTCCTTAACCATTTCCATAATGGTCACACCAGCTTCCTCATCCCCTTGAATCAAGGCATAATGGATAGGCGCACCACCACGGTGTTTAGGAAGGAGGGAGGCATGAACGTTGACCGCAAAGTCCATGCTATCAAGGAGTTTACTTGGGAGAAACTGCCCAAATGCAGCAGTGATAATCCCATCCGCTCCCAAATTCATAATCGCTTCCATTTCTGGACTTCCAGATAATTTTTCAGGTTGGTAGATAGGAAGACCTGCTTCCTCGGCAGCCTGCTTGACTGGGGTTTCTTGAATCACTTTTTTACGGCCGACAGCACGGTCAGGCTGGGTCACAACGGCTAGAATCTCATAGCGGTCATCTGTCAAAAGTCCTTTTAAGACTGTTGCTGAAAAATCGGGTGTCCCCATAAAGATTAATTTTGTCATATCTTCTCCTTCTTATAAAAATTGTTGCGGCTCATGGTCAATGCTGAGACGGAGCTCACTATTTTCCCGTTCTTGAGTCAAGGCCAAGACCTGGTTGAGGGTCGGCCCCAGCTCATCTTCTAAACGGTATTTAATTAAAATCTGGTAATGATAGAGGTTGTGGGTACGAGCAATCGGTTTCGGCGTCGGCCCAAGGATGTTACTGGTTTCAGACAAGCCTGACCGCAAAATGTTCATGACTTCATAGGCACGTTTGACCACCTCTTCTTCTTTCTTGTGAGAAAGGGTAATGCCAATGGTAAAATAGTAAGGCGGATAACCAAGTTGTCGTCTGATACCCATTTCATAGGTATAAAAGCCCTCGTAATCCTGATCCTTGGCAAATCGAATAGCGTAGTGCTGAGGATTGTAGGACTGTATCAGGACCTGACCAGCTTTTTCAGCACGACCTGCTCGGCCTGCCACCTGGGTCAAGAGTTGAAAGGTTCTTTCAGAAGAACGGAAATCAGGCAGATTTAAGGCCGTATCCGCATTGAGCACTCCGACTAGGGTTACATTGGGAAAATCCAAGCCCTTTGCAATCATCTGAGTACCTAGCAAAATATCTGCTTCTCCTCTTCCAAACTGGTCAAGAAGAGCTTGGTGACTACCTTTCTTACGAGTCGTGTCCACATCCATCCGCAAAATGCGGGCCTGGGGAAAGAGTTCTGCCAGCTCGTCATAAGCCTTCTGAGTTCCTGTCCCATAGTAACGAATACTTCGACTCTTACAGTTAGGACAGATCTGAGGAATGTCCTTCGAAAAGCCACAATAATGGCAGTTCATGGTCTTGGTATCCATGTGCAAGGTCAAGGAAATGTCACAGTTGGGACAAGTATCCACAGTTCCACACTCCCGACACATAACAAAGCTAGAATAGCCACGACGATTGAGCATGAGAACTACCTGCTCTTTTTTAGCTAGACGGTCCTGAATAGCTTCTAACAAAGGTGGCGTAAAGTTTGACGTCTCATTTTGTCCGATATAGTCCCGAAAGTCAATCACTTGAACCTCAGGGATCGTAGCTAAAGGATTGGCGCGTTGGGTCAGACGTAAATGTTGATAAACGCCTTTTCCAGCTCGAGCACGGCTCTCCAGACTAGGGGTTGCTGAACCAAGTACCAGAGCTGCTTGATTATACTGAGACCGTAAAATGGCTACTTCTCTGGCATGGTAACGGGGATTGCTGTCCTGCTTATAAGTCGCTTCATGCTCTTCATCGATAATCATGACACCTAGATTTTTCAGCGGAGCAAAGATGGCTGATCTAGCACCAACCACAACTTGGGCATCGCCGCGTTCCACCTTGCGCCATTCATCATACTTTTCACCATTAGACAAGCCTGAGTGAAGAATGGCTACCTTGCCTCCAAAACGTGCTATAAAACGCTCCGTCATTTGTGGAGTCAAGGAAATCTCAGGCACCAGCAAAATGGCTGTTTTACCCTTATCCAAGGCCCCTTGGATAATCTGCAAGTAAACCTCGGTCTTCCCACTCCCTGTAATCCCTTGAAGGAGGAAGGGAGGCTGATGACTGCCAATCGCACCCACAACCGCATCACGCGCCTGTCTTTGTTCTGGATTCAGTTCCAAAGGTCTACTTGCCTCAATACCTTCAAAATAAGCAGCCGAGCGTTGAACTTCCTTTTGGACTATGGAAACAGCACCTTGTTCCACAAAGAAGTTGACTTGGTCCCGCGAATAGGACTCTAACAAACTAGCCAAGGAATCACTCTCAGGATGAGACAGCAAGTAATCTCTCAATTCCAACTTTTTCTTGGCACGTGTAGAAATCTCTACACCTTCTAATTGAGCAAGGTCAACCTCATACCAAGACTGGGTCTTGACCTTCTTTTGATCGACCGCCTGATATTCCAGACCAAGCAAGCCTTTTCTAGTCAAACGCATCATTTCAGCTTGCTTAGCTAAATCCAGAGAAGAAAAGGCTAGCGAATCTTCTGAACCAAACAAGCGCTCTCGGTCTTCCTGACTCAGACCTGCTTTAGGATAGAGAATTTTGTCATAGCTGGAGTTCAGAAATCCCGGCAACATAGCCTTGAGGATGGAAATTTTATAGGAGAAGACAGATTTGCGTAACTCCTCAGCCAGCCAGAGTTGTTCTTGCGTGAGAACAGGAGAAAAATCCAGCACCTCTGCAATATCTTTTAAATATTGCTCCATCTCTTCTTCATCTGGTTGGGACTCCAAACCAAGAACAATCCCTTGAATCAGGCGATTGCCCTTACCAAAGGGCACATGAACCCGCATCCCAACTTCCAGCATTCCCTCAAACTCCTCAGGAATTCTGTAACTATAGGGCTGGTCTGTCTGCATCAAGGGCACATCTACAATAATCTTAGCTATGGCCATCTTCTCACCTCCTCCTTGTCAGTAGATTCTTGCAATAGAAAAAATAAGATTGAGTCCCCCCAACCTTAAATTTTTTCACCATCTTCTTTTTCTTTAGCGATTTGCTCTTTGATTTTCTTTTCTTCTTCTTCTTTGCGGCGTTTTTCTTCTTCGATACGGCGACGTACTGCTTCACGTTTCCCTTCTGGGTCTGGATGAATTGTTACGTTGCCTGATTCGATTTCTTCTAGAGCGCGAAGAGTTGATTTTTCAGACTTGAAACCTTGAGTTGCTGGCGCACCTGCTTCCAATTCGTGGGCACGTTTTGCTTCCAAGATTACGAGTGAATATTTTGAAGGAACCTTGTCGAGCAAGGTATCAATAGAGGGTTTTAACATCATTTGCTTGTACCTATTTTCTAAATTTTATCGAGTAGTTGGAGACTTTGGTAACATCTCCTGATAGTGACCAATGACACGATCCACACGGAAGTGCTCTGCTTCGATCACACGTTTGACACGCTCAGCAGCTAGGGGCACCTGATCGTTGACAATCGCATAATCATACTCACGCATGAGAGCAATTTCTTCCTTGGCCTTTTCGATTCGTTGGGCAATCACTTCTGCACTATCTGTTCCACGTCCTACCAAACGATCTTGTAATTCATCCAAATCTGGTGGTGTCAGGAAGATAAAGACAGCATCTGGAACCTTTTTCTTGACCTGAAGAGCACCCTGAACCTCAATTTCAAGGAAAACATCGATTCCCTTGTCCAAGGTTTCATTGACATAGGTCAGAGGAGTTCCATAGTAGTTGCCGACATATTCTGCGTATTCCAACATCTGTCCTTGACGAATCAGCTCTTCAAACTCTTCGCGAGTACGGAAGAAATAGTCAACACCGTCCACTTCTCCAGGACGTTGTGCGCGTGTCGTCATCGATACAGAGTATTGAAATTGATTTTCAGAACTCTCAAAAATCTCTCTTCTAACCGTTCCTTTGCCAACCCCTGAAGGACCAGAAAAAACGATTAGTAAGCCTCGGTCTGCCATTGTGTCTCCTTTTAGTCAGTCTGTAAAAATAAAATAAAATCTTCCTTCAGATAGTAGCATTTTACACAAACTATCCTTCTACAGTCTTTCTATCTAGTGTAACAAAAAAGCAGTAATTTTTCAACTGCTCTTTCTTATTTATTTAGCATAATCTACTGCACGAAGCTCGCGAATCACGGTTACCTTGATATTTCCTGGGTAATCGAGATTGTTTTCAATTTTCTCACGAACTTTGTGAGCTAAGATTGTGACTTTGTCGTCCTTGATTTGTCCTGGATTGACCATGATACGGATTTCACGACCTGCTTGAAGGGCAAAGCTATTTTGTACCCCTTCAAAGCCGTTAGCAATTTCTTCCAAATCATGGAGACGCTTGATATAGCTTTCAAGAGACTCACTACGAGCACCTGGCCGGGCTGCACTCAAGGCATCTGCCGCAGCAACGATCACTGCAATGACACTTTCTGCTTCGACATCGCCGTGGTGGCTAGCGATCGTATTCACCACAACTGGGTGTTCCTTGTACTTACGTGCCAATTCCATACCGATTTCAACGTGGCTACCTTCAACCTCGCGGTCAATAGCTTTTCCGATATCGTGAAGGAATCCAGCACGACGGGCAAGAGCCGCATTTTCACCAAGTTCGCTGGCCATGATACCAGCCAACTTAGCAACCTCAATCGAATGACGCAAGACATTTTGTCCATAAGAAGTACGGAACTGCAAACGTCCCATAATCTTCATCAAGTCTGGATGAAGGTTTGGCGCACCAATCTCATAGGCTGCTGCCTCACCGTATTCACGGATCTTATTGTCAATCTCTTGACGGTTTTTCTCAACCAACTCTTCGATACGAGCTGGGTGGATACGACCATCTTTGAGCAACATTTCCATAGTCATACGTGCAATCTCACGACGAATCGGGTCAAATCCTGACAAGGTCACCACTTCTGGCGTATCGTCGATAATCACATCGACCCCTGTCAAACTTTCAAAGGTACGAATGTTACGACCTTCACGACCAATAATGCGTCCCTTCATAGTATCATCTGGCAGATGAACTGTTGAGTTTGTCGACTCCGCTACATATTCACCAGCGATACGTTGCATAGCTTGAACCAGGATGTCCTTGGCCATTTTGTCAGAACGTTCCTTGACCTCTTGCTCAGCTTCGCGAATGCGGCTAGCAATCTCCTTGGTCAAGTTTTCCTCTGTCTGTGCCAAGATAATATCTCGTGCTTCTGCCTGAGACAGGGCACCAATACGCTCTAGTTCTGCTTCTTTTTGTCTTTCGACTTCCTCTAATTGCTCTTCACGCGCATCAAGGTTTTTCGCTCTATCAGAAATACTTTGTTCTTTTTGTTCAAGTGTTTGTTCTTTACTCGTCAAATTGTCGTCCTTACGGTCAAGGCTAGTAGCTCTCTCTGTCAAACGACTTTCGATTTGTTTGAGTTCTTGACGTTCTGATTTGAATTCAGCGTCCACTTCTTCACGGTATTTTCTGGCTTCTTCTTTGGCCTCCAATAGTGCTTCTTTTTTAAGAGACTTGCTTTCACGTTTGGCTTCATTAACAAGTAAATCCGCTTCACGCTCAGCTTGTCCACGTAAATTAGTTGCTTCTTGTTCAGCATTTAAAAGCATCAACTCTGCAGCTTCCTGAGATGATTTCATCTTAGCTGAGATGCTGACATATCCAATGACTAAACCAATGATGACGGCAAAAACAGCAATCGCAAGCGACATGATTTCCATGTTTTTACCTCATTTTATTGTTATTCCGAATGACATACATTCTTTTACATTCTACCATAAAAAAGTGATTTTCACAAACCTAAAATAGAATATGTTTTGGGGAAATTAGCGTGAATTTTAAGATTACACTTCTTCGGATCCCTTCAAACTTTTGAACACATCATCAATAAATATATCTGCTAATCTCTTCTTGAAAGAATCATTATTTAATAGAGCACCAAATAAATCTTGACTCTGAGAGTATCCTTCTATAAGAGCATTGTCAATCTCTTCTTCAAAAGCAAAAACGAAATCTTCTCTAGAGTTGACACGAGCAGATTGCTTTAGTCTCGGATTCTTTTTCATCAATTCACGAATGGATACCGCTCCACTTAGACCGACTTGGTGATCAATACCCAAATCCAACTGTTCGTTAATTTCATCTAAGATTTCAGATAAACGCTTCTCCTGGTCAGTCGTAACACCTCCAGTACTTGGCTTGGTAAGTATTAACTCTGGATGATATTCCAATTCAGAAACTGACCTGAAAGAACCTGTTTGCTTATGTTTCATATAGTCCACTACGATCTTATCTGCGATTGTAAAATCATCTCCTCCAATGCGAACATCAATCATCTTGACAAGACTTTGCAGATAATTATAACGTTCGTGTAGAACTTCATTTTGATAAGCAGTTGCCTGAATCAAGAAAGTATACATTCTAAGAAAACCTCGAATAACCTTTCGAATAGAAAGTAGTTCTTTCTCATCAAACCGTCTAACTCTATCATAACCTTGATTTAACAGAGAAACCATCTTTTGCTTTTCTCTGCTGTTTCTCTTTTCTTGGTATAAGAATTGATTAAACTCATGAACAACATTACTGTCCAAGATACCATACTCATCAATTTTCCGATCCAAGGTCAAGACATCGCTAGGTGTGACTGTATCTGCTAAAATAGTCTCACGGTAGTAGGGAGAAAAAGCTGAGCGAATATCGTCATAAGTATTTTTAAAATCAAGGATAAAGGTCTTCTTGTTGTAGCCTCTATAGATACGATTCAAACGAGACAATGTTTGCACCGCAGCAACACTTCGCAACTTTTTATCCACATACATAGCAACCAGTTTTGGTTGGTCAAACCCTGTCTGATACTTATTTGCCACAATCAGGATTTGGTAGTCTTCCGTATCAAAATGATCTTTCAAATAATCTTCCTTGACCTGATTCATTTGCGACTCAGTATATTCACTACCTTGATAATCAACCTTGCCAGAAAAGGCAATCAGGGATCCAATACTAGTGATACTGTGGTCTTTGAAGTACTTTTGAAAGGCCAATTGATACTTAACTGCTGCCTCACGACCCGAAGTCACAATCATAGCCTTACCTTGACCACCCAATTCAGCCATAATATCATGACTGATAAAGTGATCCATGATAATTTCAACCTTTTGATTGATATTTTCATCAGATAATTCTACAAACTTTGCAATCTTACGCTTAGCAAGAGTCGTTTTTAGCTCAGGATCTTCTTCAACTGCTTTATTGAGCTTGTAATAGGTCTTATAAGTCGTATAGTTATCTAAAACATCTAGAATAAAACCTTCCTCAATAGCTTGCTTCATACTATAAACATCAAAAGGAGCTTTAGAACCATCTGCTTGTGTTGTCCCAAATAGCTGTAGAGTTGTCGCCTTGGGAGTTGCGGTGAAGGCAATGATTGAGACATTGTCCTGCTTACCTGTCCGAGCAATCTCCTGCTCGATAGCATCCGCAACACTTACTTCTTGAATCTCATCGATAGTTCCATCTTCTGTATCTGTTTCTGTCAAGACTTGACTAACCGAACTCATATAGGATCCTGTCGTTGAACTGTGGGCTTCATCAATCAGGATGGCAAATTTCTTTTTCGCAGTGTTCCCTACAGACATCCAGTTGGATTGGTTGATTTGGGCAAACTTATGAATCGTCGTAGCTATGATTTTTGTATTTCCTGCAATCGCATCTGCTAAGTCACTGGAGGTTTCTTTGTCGCCCATTACCTTGACCACTCCAGGCTTGTGGGAGATTTCCTTGACTGCTTCTTGCAATTGACGGTCAACTACGATACGGTCTGTTACGATTAATACAGTATCTACGATGTTTTGATTCTGATCATCATGAAGAGAAACTAAGCTGTGAGCCAACCATGCTATGGTATTGGTTTTACCAGAACCAGCCGAATGCTGAATCAGATAATTACTGTCAGTATGGTTGACTTTCATGTCCTCTAGGAGACGGCTAACTGCTCTTCGCTGATGGTATCTCGGGAAAATCAGGGTCTTCTTTTTATGCTTATCCATCTCAAAAAAGATAAAACTCTCTATTAACTGGAGAATACTATCCTTGGTCAAGACATCAAGCCACAAGTAGTCTGTATCGACACCATCAGGGTTGTGAGGGTTGCCACTTCCCATCTCAATACCTTCCCCTTTCCCCACATTAAAAGGTAGAAAATAGGTTTCTTGTCCTTTCAATTGCGTCGTCATATAGACTTCTAGGGTATCCACTGCAAAGGAAGCCAAGACTCCCTGTTCAAAACGGAAAAGACGATTCTTAGGATTGCGTCCCTTGAGCTGCCTGATAGCATCCTGTACAGACTGACCACTGGGATTAAACTTAAGTTCGATAGCAAATAGTGCTAATCCATTGATAAAGATAACAAGGTCAATGCGGTCGCTCTCCTCGTAAACCACTTCTTCCATAACAGATAGACAATTGGCTTGGTATTGTTGAACAGCCTTTTCATTAAAACTAGTCGCAGGTTTACGATAAAGAAGACGAAGTTGTTTATTTTCAATAAAGACACCCTCTTTTAAGGCGAATAAAAAGCCACCCTTGACGATTTCTTTATTAATCAGATTGACGATTGTCTCCTTGCTAAGCTTTTTAAGGAGATAGTCCATGGTCTCCTCTTGGGTCTCCATCAGAAAATTCCATAGGAGTTCCACATCCATGGCTAATCTAGGATCGTAGCAAGTAGCGTCCCGCTGAATATAGTCATTCTTATCTCTCAAATCTTTGATAATCCACTGCTGGAAATCATAGCGCTCCTTCAAGCCCAAATTCGCCATAGTTTCTCACTTTCTTTTTCTATAATTCAATTAAAATTTCGTTACAATACAAATTTAAAGTTTACAATGAATTTCTTAAAATCTAAAAATGATAAAACAGATATTTTATTGTACTTCAATATTATCTTTTTTATCTTTCTGACGTTTATCTGCAAGTGAATCTTCGTATTCATTTTTAGCAATACCCAATTTCTTTGCATTTGTAATCACAGAAACAAAGGCCTCAAGAGACTCTGCTGTTAGATATATCTCTTTACTTTTTTCATTAAAAGTGAAAGGTGTTTGAAAAAACTGTCCTGATAATTCATTCGCTTTCTTTACACATTCCCATTCATAGCTCGATGCTTCATTAGTATATTTTGCAAGCAAATTAATCAATTTACGATGACTTTTTAATTTAGCTTTTATTTTTTCAGATTCTTCATCAGATACTTTCACTTTAAAATCCCTAGATAATTTAAACAGTGGTTCTTTATTATTATCAGATAAAAATTTCTCATAATTCTCTTCAGCCTTGATTATTTTTGACTCATTAAAACCAAACATAATTTCATAATCCTGAACATTAAAGATATATTGTACAGTTTCATTGTTTTCAGTTTTTTCAGCATAACTTATGATGAACGGAAGACTTCTTCCCTCATTTTTTTCTATATCAACTATTCTAACTTTTCCAGAAGTAACAGTAGCAATAAATCTAGTTTCTAATTTCGCGGCTCGAATTGATTTCAAAAAATATTTGTACTGTACACCATCAATTTCTTCACAAACTAGATATAGTCGTATATCTTCAAAGTTCTTTAGAGGAGGTAAATCTGTTTCTAATTGAGATGAGACTAATTGTATTCTATCTATTTCAGACTGGAGACTCTCATCAACCTTTCTATAAAATGGAACTTCCGTATTATTCCCATTCGTTTCAACATTTTGTAATGACTCAATTGATTCTTCAAATTTTTCTTTTAAAGTTAATTTCTTAGAATTTTGATTATTAGCAATTTGATTATTAGCAATTTGAATATTATCTACATAAACATTAGCTTCGTCTGAGATAACTTTTCTAAAATTTTTCAATTTCCCAAGTGACTTACCTCGTCCAGCCTGCCAGCCAATTGCATATATTTCTACCATTCTACTCTCCTATTTCATCGTTTAATACTTCTTGATCAAAAAAAACAAATGTTCTTGCCATTGTACCAGTGTTTCCTAGAGTACAAATCCTTTTCACACCAGAAAATGCAGCCGAGTCTTTTCGAAAGAAAAATATATTGTAGTTATCTTTTGTTACTAATAAATTGATACCAAAAATAGGTAATATCAAGTTTGGAAAAATATCATTGCTAAGCATTAATAACACAAAAAAGAAAACAATAATTATAATTGCTGCTAGAGCACTAACTCCATTCATAAATTTCAAAACTAAAGAGGGTACAATGGTTGACGATACAAAGGATATGAATCCTGGATTTATTTTTGGTCCGTCTTGAATATCAATCACTTTGCCTTGAGAATTATTTTTCAACGTGACCTTAGATACATTAAAATTTAAAACAATATTTTTAACAATATTTTCTTCACTCCTCCGTCCGTTGATATATCCACGTATACTGTAAATTGATATTAGCATTATAGAAAGTAATACTGATAACATAAGAAAATGCCACAAGTTCCTACTTAAATAACAAGGTAACGACTCAGTCTCTTTTAATAAAAAATGATGAATATCTACTAATGAAAAATAAATCAATAAAAATGCTGGAAAAAATGCGGTAAAAAAGTAAGCTAAACGAAATTTTAAATCAGTTCCAAATAGCAATCCTACACCCTCCTCTTCCCTGTCACATAATCATAAATAAGAGTTTGTCGTTGTTTGTTAATATTTTTAATTTGCTGATTCTTGATTTGTATAAGGTTATCAATTTGAGCGGTTTTTTCATCCAAAAGATTAGCAATTTTTTGTTGCTCAACAAGGCTTGATGGAAAAGTAATTTTCATATTTTTTATATATTCCCAACTTGCTCTAGGCATTTTACTACCATAAGTAGAAGTATTAACTTCTTCAATAAAACTATCACTTTGAATAGCATAGTAGAGAAAATTCATGTCTAATTCTGAAGATTGAAACACAAGAAATTCTGAACTAGCTGTTGAAGGGAAGGTAGCTCGCCAATATTTTCTCAAATATGGTCTCAGCTTTCCAAATAAAACATCTCCAATTTCGACTACAATATTCTCACTCTTATCAACTTGTATACCAGTTTCAACAAATTTCCCAGTTTGACTTTCTATATTTTCTAATCCTATGTAAGGTATAGAAGAGTCTGTTATTCTTTTTTCACTTCGAGTAGTTACTAAATATCTTATTTTAGAAATCTCCCATCCTTCAGGCACCTGTCCAATCCAGTTGATTCCTGAATCCTTCATAGGGACTGTTTTATCCAATCCTTTTGTGACGGTTTCATAAATCAAGCTAGCTCGGTAGTCTTTGAGTTTTTGAATTTGCTTCTCTAGTAGTACTTTCACCTTATCCATCTGGGCAGTTTTCTTGTCTAGGAAATCAGCGATTTTTTGTTGTTCATTTTTTTGGGGAAAGGTAAAAGTAAATTCATCAAATACATTTTGATATAAATGTAAAATAGTGCTAGCTCCTGAATTTGTATAGTTAAACCACATCCAAAATTCATCTGACAGTAAAACATAGTATAAAAATCTTCTATCAATCTCATCAATTGTTTGGATTCTTAACACACCACTATTTAACGAAGCTTTATCATCAAGCCCTGAAATAATAGCTACTTTACCTACCGTACCATCTTTCGTAATTAGTAAGTCACCATTTTCAACTTGAATCTGTGAAGCTTCTGACCAACGTTTTTCATCAATATGTACAGCTGTTTCAAAATTAATTGTTCCATTGTGAAAGTCAGTTCCAGTAATTAAATATGGTCCTTCTTCTTTATATTCAGCTGATGTTAATCCTTGCCAACCAATTCTACCATTAAGCTGTGTTGTGAATTTTATTTTAGAAATCTCCCACTCTTCTGGTATCTGTCCGATCCAGTCAATGCCACTCTCTTTCATCCTAGTCATGTTTTAGTTCCTCCAAGAGAGTCTGTAGTTCTGCTTCCAAGTCATAGAACTCTGCCAATAACTTCTCAGCACTCTCTGGTGCTTGGTAGTGATAGAAATAGCGGGTAAAAGGAATCTCGGCTCCATAGCCCTTTTCCTCATCAAACCAGTAGTGGGCGTCAGGTACATGGGGATAGACCTCACGCGCAAAGTAGGTTTCCACATCCTCTGTCAGCTTAACGATTTCACTGTCCTTGGTGGTCTTATCATAGACAATCCCATCGGCAATCTCATTTGCCTTGTCTTTCCTCTTGGTTCGGATAACTTCTGCTGTTTTGTCCATTTCACTCATAGCTAAGGCTAGCGCATTGACATTGGCAGGCGTAAGCTTAAACTCTCCCAGCAAGTCCTTGATGACTTGGGCAAAGTTCTCAAAGTTAGGATAGGTCTTATCAGAGCTTCCCTTAGCAAGAGCTGTCAGGATAGCTTCTTGCTTGATCTTACCAGCTACAAGATCCTGTAATTTTTTCTCATCCTTGGCTGAACGTGGTTCCATCTCTAGCAATTCTTGGTACTTGTATTCATCAAATAGTTTAGCTAGGAAAGGAACGCTTTTCGCTTTCTCAATTGTTTCTTCGCTTATCTGGCCACGACGTTGCAGAGGTTGCATAACTGTAAACTCTCGATAGAGAAACTCTTGATTGTCAAAGATTTTTACATGGTCATTTTCTTGAAAATCATCGTACCAGCGAAGGATCTGACGGATATTATCTTGGGACAACTCACGGCGTTTTTGACCTAGAGATTTACGTAGAGGAATAAACTCCTCCGTCGCATCGATAAATTGAACCTTATTCTGGCGCTCAGGAGACTTGTTTTTATTATAAATCCAGATATAAATCCCAATCCCTGTGTTATAGAAAAATTGACCTGGAAGAGCGACTATAGCTTCTAGCAAATCATTCTCAAGGATATAACGGCGAATCTGACTTTCTCCCGATGATGTCCCACCTGAAAAGAGGGGAGACCCATTTGAAATGATGGCTGCACGACCATTTTCTTCTAATTTTGCAAGAGCATGAAGATGGAAGAGTAGTTGAGCATCTCCAGTTCCTGGAGTCGCGACAAAACGACCTTGACGACCTTCTGTTTTGTCAAAGAGTTGATGATCTTTCTTAACTGCATCCTCAACCCCATCATCCGCATCCTTACCACCCCAAGCTTGACCGAAGGGAGGGTTAGCGATGACAAAGCTCATTTTAGTATCTGGGAAAGGATCTGGATCTTTTAAGGTATCTACCTTCACGAAATAGTCAGAGTCTTCCTGACGAATTAGCATATCTGCACGACCAATCCCAAAGGTTTCAGGTAAAACTTCCTGACCAAAGAGTCGGACAGTGGCTCCTGTATTCAACTGACGGATATAGCTTTTAGCTGTAGCCAGCATTCCCCCAGTTCCAGCCGCCATGTCTAGTATTTTCAACTCTTTTTTATCAACAAAAAGTTCTTCGTCTGCCTCAATCAAGAGGAGGTTGACCATCAGAGCAATAACCTCACGAGGGGTATAGTGAGACCCCGCTTCCTCATTTTCAGAAAATCGGCGGATGATATCCTCGAACATGTATCCCATACGCATAGAGTCGACTGAACTTGGAGACAAATCAATTTGAGAGAACTTTTTAATAACCGTGAAAAGGCGACCACTCTGGGCCAGGGTACGGACTTGCTCTTTAAATTTTAGGTTTTCAATGATGTCCTTGACACGATAGGAATAGCCATCCAGATAGGCTAGAAAATTCTCCTCGATTGCATTTGGATCGTTTTGAAGATTTTCCAACGTAAAAGGACTAACATTGTAGTAACGATAGCCTGAAAGTTTCTCCAACACTTTCTCAGGTGTATTGGGATTTGCTTTGTATTGTGCTACCACCTGATCCTTGGTTGGCAGCAAGGCAGCTTCTAAACGAGTCAGGACAAACATTGGAATAATGACATCGCGATACTTATCTGCTCGATAAGCTCCTCTAAGAGTGTTAGCGATAGACCAAACCGTATTGACATCATTAGAAATTTGGATGTCATTTGCTTGGAATAGTGGTAATTTTTCTTTGAAACTAGACATTTACTTCCCCTGTTTTTATTATTAACAATTCTCTTCATTATACCACAAATTAAGAGTTATAAAGCGGATTCAAGGGTAAAGATCGAAGTTCATATACTAATTTTTTTACTGAGTTTTTGTCTTTTGTATTAAGGATTCTGGCATTTTCCAAAAAACTTTATCTTAAACTTACTAATAAAAATTTAAAAAATAAAAAGCCTACTTCGCAGTAGACTCTAGTAATGATCTTTAAAGGACAAGAAAGCCACGCTATCTCCATCCATCATATAAATCAAGCGATTTTCTGCGTCGATACGACGTGACCAGGCTCCTTGGTAGTCATACTTGAGTGGTTCTGGCTTACCTATTCCTGTAAAGGGATCACGTTGAATATCCTTGATTAGTTTATTGATTCTTTTTAACGTTTTCTTGTCCTGAGTTTGCCAGTAGCAATAATCTGCCCAGGCATCTTCTGTAAACTTGAGCAGCATTCATCACTCCTCAATCACATGTACCTGAGTGCTTCCAGCACGGACTTGAGCCATTCCTCGCAAAACCTTGTCTGATAACTCCTTATTTTGAACGATTCTCAGGGTTTCCTGAATACTGTCCCATTCGCTCTTTGAAAGAACTACAATGTCCTCATCTGGATTTTTATTAAGCACCGTTAAAGGCTCAAATTCATCATTGACCTTCTTCATGTAGTCTTTTAAATGATTTCGGAATGTTGAGTAAAGAACTGCTTCCATAACCATACCTCGTTTTACCTCTTTTCCACTATTATACACGAAAAGAAAGAAATTGTCAGAAACTTGTACAAGATTTTCTTTTTCTATCTATTTATTCGTAAAAAATCTCAAAAAGCCTACCTTTCAGTAGACTTAGTTTGTTTCTATTCTTATTGGCACTCTTCCAAAATTCTGGTCTGCTATACTTGGATTTCCTAGTTGGTAAATCTGGTCTGCTTTTTGGGTCATAGCATCCCAAGGTTCTCTGCCAATTCTGCTGACTAGATTGACCTGCCCTTTCAGAGACTTGAGATGTTGTCTGCCTTTTTCGGTAAAACCAAGGACATGAATGGCTTCTGGCAAGTCATTTTCTCTAGCCTGCACCAAAATATAAGTCAAAAGACGTCTGACACGCGCCTTGGTGTAACGCTTGGTCGCAACCACCTCAACCAAGTCTCCCACAGACTGGGCTGTCTTGATGGCTTCCTTAATGCGTACTACCATTTCTTGATTAACCTGATAGACGGTGGTTAGGTCGGGATTTGACAAAATTTGATATCGGAGAAAGGGAAAATAGTCTTCCCAGCTCACCTTACTGGCCTGCTCAAATAGGGCAATAGAAGGCATAAAGCGTTCTAAGAAATCTTGATCCTTCTGGTGCTGACGAAGAGCTGTCGCTGAAGCAAAGTCCACATCTTTATCCACAGAATGGTAACCAGCCCCCTGACGCTGAATCGGATGCAGCCTGATATTTCGTCCTGCAACCGCCTTGGCATAAGCAAGAGCAAGGACATGATTGGGCGTATTGCCTGAAAAATCAAGACCTGCAAATTCCTTCCACATGGCTTGGGTTTTCTGGGGATAAGAGAGGGAATCAGGCAGATTTTCCACAAATTTCTCCATCTCAGCCCCCTGCTCTGTGTATAAGTCAGCGATTTTCTGGTAATCCAGAATTTCCTCCGTCCCAAATGCTAAAGTATCAATGCCCAACCGAGCCAAGATAGCCACAGCTCCTTGGCCGAAGAAATCCGCCGCCTGAACACTGACTAAAAAGGGCAATTCCACTACCAAGTCTGCGCCATTTTCCAGCGCCATCTGGGCTCGTGTCCACTTGTCAACGATAGCAGGCTCTCCTCGCTGCATAAAATTACCAGACATGGCAACGATTTTCAGTCCCTCAGCCTGATCCAGCAGGTATTTATGCCCATTATGAAAAGGATTAAACTCCGCGATAATACCTGTGATGGTCATAGTGATCTCCTACTTCTGCGCGACAAAAAACCAACGGGTGCTAGTTTCTGTTGGCTCCTTGTCCTCAAAGTCCGCATAGAGTTTGAAAGACTTAAATCCAGCCTGCTCCAGCAAAATATCATAGGTCAGAACCTCATAAGTCCTCTCCTCATGCACTTCATCGTGGCGACTAAAGGAACCGTCTGCCTCCTTGATAAAGAAAGTCAGCTCATGCACGATGGAGTGAGGAGCTTCGTCCTCGTAGGTATCCCAGAGCATGGCGAAATCTTCCGCATTTTCATGATAGGAATAGCCTGGAAAAACTTCATCTGTCTGGTAGGTCGAATGTACATCAAATATGAAAATTCCGTCTTCGTTTAGGGCATTATAAACTTCTTTAAAAACATCCCCGACTTCTACTTCATCCTGCATGTAGCAGATTGAGTCCGAATAACAAGTGACAAAATCATATTGACCTGCCTTGGACAAATCCAGCATATTGCCTTCAATAAAGTCAATCTTTTGTTTAGCTGAAGAAGCTCTCTTCTCAGCAATCTTCAACATATCCCCACTCAAGTCAAGTCCAGTCACATCAAAACCAGCCTGAGAAAAGCGCACAGACTGTATACCTGTCCCACAAGCCAATTCCAAAAGTTTCTTTCTCTCCTTGGTCTTAGGCAAGTGACGCAGAGAAAAATCCGTCCATTTGTCGTATAAACTATCGTCCATGACTGCATCATAGACCGCCGCAAAGGTTTCATAAGTTGCCATAATCATGATACCAAGAGCCTCCATGGCAAACACCACTCGCCCTTTACCTTTCTATCCAATTTTCTAAAATAAGCAAAGAAACCCAGTTGACTACAACTGAGTTCAATTGTACACTATAGTCTTTTCGTTTGCTTTTAGTACTAGGCAACGAGTTGCAGGCATAACTGGAGTTAGGCAAAACGAGTTAACGCCGTAATAAAAGATAAAGGAAAAGACTATAAAGTTTCAGATAAATCTACAGAATGCGCCTCATGCCATAGTTTTTCTAGGTTATAGTGGGCACGCATTTCTTCTGAGAAGATATGCACAACGACAGCACCGAGGTCCAGCAAGACCCATCCTCCAGCTGCATCGCCTTCGATATGGCTGCCTTTAAATCCTGCTTCCGCTACTTTTTCACGGATATTATCAGCGATAGCATCCAACTGGCGGCTATTCATTGAACTAGTGATAACAAAATAGTCCGTCACGCTGGTCAATTCTTGTACGTCAAGTGCGAGGATATCCTCCGCACGTTTCTCATCAGCCGCTTTCACGACTAGTTCTAGTAATTCTTTTTCGTTCATTTAGTCCTCTTTCAAATAGTGCACAAAGGCGTTATAGGTTTCAAGGGTTTGGGGATAAATGGGAAATCCCTGATGAGCTAGATGCTCCACGGTATGAGCTGTTTCGTAGGCCACCGCCTTATTGAGCGATAGCTCAGCAATTTCACGCGCCACATCCACACCTGGAAAGGCCCGATTGTGTTCGATATAGTCTGCGACGTAGATAACCTTATCTAGGTCTGTCATCTGACCAGCCCCAACTGTATGGATTTCAATAGCTCTCAGGATTTCCGAATCATGCAAATTCAAATCTTCCTGAATCTTGTAGATGCCAACCATACCATGCCAGACATTATTGCCCCAGTTTTTGAGATCAGGATCCAGCTGATAACGGTCAATCAAGTCTAGAAATTCCTGATCTGACAGCTTTTTAGCGTAGTCATGAAGAAGGCCTGCTAGTCCTGCTTTCTCGACATCTACTCCAAATCGTTGGGCTAGTTCTATGGCTGCACGCTCCACACCCAAGCAATGGGTTAAGCGCTTTTCAGGCAGAAGCTCTGCCATTTTTTCCAACAAAACATCGCGAGAGCAGTTGATATAGTCTTGATAGGCCATCAGTAGAGTCCCTCTTTCTCGATGTAGCCTAGCACCGGCTGTGGTAGGAGAAAGTTGGGTTTCCGACCTTGAGCAATGAAGTCCCGCACCATGCTGGATGAGATATCCATGAGAGGCACATCCACCCAGATAACTGGATAGGAAGTTCCAGCCTTGTAGCGCGGGCGCTGAACCCCCACAAACTGAACCATATCAACCAGTTCATCAATTCGGTACCACTTAGGCAGATAGTCCACCATGTCGGCACCGATAATAAAGTAATAATCCGTATCTGGATTCTTCTCAGTTAGAAGCTTCATGGTGTCGTAGGTGTAAGAAATACCCTTGCGCTCTAGCTCGATTGTTTCAATGGCTAGCCCTTCAATCCCCTTAATCGCCAATTCAAGCATCTTGAGACGATGGTGTTCAGGGATGGTTTCTTTTTTATCTACGTGAGGAGGTTGGTATTCAGGCATGAGCAGAACCTGGTCCAGCCCCAACTGTTGCCGTACTTGGTCCGCAACGATCAGATGGGCATTGTGAACAGGGTTAAAATTCCCCCCTAAAACCCCGACTTGTTTGCGTTTTTTCTCCTTGATTTCTGGCTCCAACTCTACCTTGGTAAAGGGAGTCAATAATTCGATTGCCATAGGCTAGTCTCCTTTATTTCTCTGTAAAAACAGTTATTGGGAGTAGGTTTTTAGATTTCTTTGACTTTTTTAGAAATCTTGCGATTCTCTTTCTTGCTAGACTGTTTAAACAAAATCAAGATTCGTCCGATTTTTTGGACTGTATCCACACCGATTTCTTCTTCTAAGATTTCAGCTACTTCGTGGATGTTTTCATCAGTATTTTGTAAGAGCGTTACTTTAATCAATTCACGGGCGTCAAGTGCCTGACGGACGCTGGTTTTGATTTGGTCATTCAGTCCATTTTTTCCGATTTGGATGATCGGTTTGAGGGTGTGTGCCTGGCTATTGAGGAAGGCACGTTGTTTTGATGTTAATGACATAATTTCTTTAAAAGAGTTTCTTTTTATACTTTTCTGAAGTGGTGACGGACGTCAGCAAAGTCCTTCGGACTTTCATGACTAAAATTTGAGCCTAAGGTCTCAAATTTTCCGCAGTTGGTACAATCACTTGTACCAACTGACACCACGGCGAAAAGTATTCTCTATAGGCTCGCCCTGCTCGCCCGAATTCAGATAACCCTTTCCTTTCTGTGTTTAAATAATTGCTTTTCGTATGACGACGGCGACGCCTTCTGGTGCCCAGACGGCGACTTTTGCGGTTCCTGTTACGCGGATCCAGCCGAGTCCAGAGATGACTAGGTCTGTCTTTTCCTTGATATTAAAGACATGTTGGACCAACTTTGGAAAATCTTCTTTTTCCTTGCTATTTGGTGGAGTTAGAAGAGTTCCGAGATGCTTGTCGTAGAAAGCACTAGCGCCTTCTAACTTGGTACGATGCAATTTGAGTTCGTTGTCAAAGAAAGCTGTGAATCCTTGCTTCTCACCTGCAATGAAGTCAAAGCGTCCTAGACCGCCTAGAAACAGGGTTTGTTCAGGATTAAGCTGATAGGTTTTAGGCTTGATTTCCTTTTTGGGGCTGACATACTTGAGGTTTTTGGCCGTCAAGTAGTGGGCCATCTGGTGGCGGTGGATAATCCCCGGCGTATCGTAGATATAAGATCCGTCGTCAAGCGGGATCTCGATTTTATCCAATGTTGTCCCTGGGAAGCGCGAAGTCGTAATGACATTCTGATCACCCGTGATTTCTTGGATAATGGCATTGATTAGAGTTGATTTTCCAACGTTGGTTACACCAACGACATATACATCGCGGCCCTTACGGTAATGCTCGATTTTGTCAATGACTTCCTTAATGGCATGTTTGTTTTGAGCTGAAGTTAGGACGACATCAACAGGACGAAGCCCTTCTTCATGGGCACGTTCCATGAGCCACTGGCTAATCTTGCCTGGTTTAACAGACTTGGGCAGAATATCTTTTTTATTTCCTACCAAGAGGACATCATTGCCCGATACAAAGCGTGACAAACCTGGAATGACAGAGCCATTAAAATCAAAGATATCAATGACATTTACCACCAAGGCATCACTGTCTCCCACCTCGTGCAAGAGCTTGAGGAAATCATCGTCCGTCAACTGAACATCCGTGATTTCATTGTAGTGGCGGAGACGGAAACAGCGTTGGCAATAGACTTCGCCAGTATCCAAACCTTTTTCAAGTGCCGACTGGGGAGTAAATCCAAGACCAGCCTTGTCTGTCGTCTGAATGGTTGCTCCACAACCAATACAGAGAATTTCTTCCATAGTTAAATTCCTTTTTTATATGTAATCGGTCCGTACTTTTCCGTTATTTGCTTCATAACACGGCGCTCACGAGCTCGGTTAATCTGCGTTTTGATTGAGTCATGTTGGACCAAGGGTTTGACTAAAATCGAGCGAATACCAGCACGGTGGGCTGCTCGAATATCGGTCATAAGCTGGTCGCCGACCATGACCACTTCACTTTTCTCATAGTGGAATTCCTTCATAGCACGATCAATCCCAAATGTGAAGGGCTTCAAGGCCCAATAAATGTAATCAATTTCAAACTTCTCAACTGCTCTTTGGACGCGTTTCTTAGTGTTATTTGAGACTACGATAATGCGAATGCCCGCGTCCCGAAGATCATGTAGCCATTGTTTCATCTCTGGCGTCCCATCAGGGTTGTTCCAAGCAATGAGGGTATTGTCCAAATCGACCAAAACAGCCTTGATTCCCTGCGCCTGCAGGCTTGGAACTGTCAGATCATAAACTGCTTCCACAGCAAAATCTGGCATGTAGTTTTCAATCGCCATTCTGGCTCCTTTTCTTTTTAATTTCTAGTAATTTTCTTCATCCATTGAGATAAGGCTGCCCATAAAATCAAGCTAGCCATTAAGATATAAATCCAAGCATTTGGCTCTTCTGTAAATGGTAGAGGAACATTCATTCCGAAGAAACCTGTAATAACCGCAAGTACTGCTAGTAAGACGGAGATAATAGTCAAAATTGACAAACTATCATTCAAGTTATTGTTTAGGATGTTGTTGTAAGAAGCTGAGAGTTGTTGCAAGACTTGAGAAATCAAGTCTGTCATAGACACCAACTGATGGGCTTCAATCATGGCATCATCAAACTGCTCTCGTTCGACATCATTAAATCTCCGATAAAGAGCATGGCCCTGGATATGTTCCAAGAGGAGTCGATTTTGTTTTGCTGCTGCTGTCAAGTAAACCATACCAGTCTCCAAGTCAGAGAGAGCGAAGAGATTTTTCTTTGTTGTAGTTTGACGTAGCAAGGCACTAATTTCGTCCTTACTTTTATCCATCTCTTCAATGACAGGATAATAAGCGTTACTGATAATCTCTAAACCAGCAAAGAGAAACTTGTAAATAGAAAGCGACTCATGGCTATCCAGATAAGCTGACATCTGATCAATGACATAAGCATTCTTATGGTTGCTGATGGTAATCATTCGTTGTCTTTCGACGATAAAGGTCATGGGAATCGCTTCATAATATTCTTTGTCTTTTTCTAAATCAAGAACATTATAAATAAAGGTTACCGTCTCCGTTTCACGGTTATAATCCATATGAGCTCGTTCATTTCTATCCAGAGCATACTCAATGGTTTCCTTGTCCAATCCATAGATGTCAGAAAGATCTTCCATATTTTTAATCTTATCCACATCAAGGTCTATCCAAATACAACCATTGCCCAACTGCTTTTCTAAAACCATCTTTTTTTCTCCTTTATTAAACTCTTTCTATTGTACCACAAATTACTTAAAATAACAGGTCTAGTCTGTGCGTGAGAAATTGCTAACAACCGTGATATTTCGGTTAGGGACAAAGTGAAGGGCTTGCTCCTCACTACGAAGCTGGGTCGTACGAATTCCCACGCTGACGACCTTGCCCGATACAGTAATGGGGCCATTTGTCAGAACGACCTCATCTCCCACATCCAGTTGACGTTCAAAGAGGATGAAAAAGCCATTGATGACATCAGATAGAAAGCCTTGGGCTCCCATCCCAATCGCCACCCCAGCGATTCCAGCCCCAGCCAACAAACTAGATACAGGTAAGCCTAAAATCGATAAAATACAGTAGAGTAAAAAGAAATATAGCGTATAATTAAACACATTTTCTAGTAAACGCGCAATAGTCTTTTGGCGTCCGACATCATGATGAGACATTTTTAGAGAAGGTTTGACAATTCTCTGCACCATAGTATGAAGCATTTTTTTAGCAATATAAAATACAATCAAAAGCAGTAAAAGAGAAATGACCTTGGTTAGAATATTCTCGATAATGGTTGTCACATCTAGCTTTTCAATATAAGCTTGAATAAATTTTTGCATATAAAACTCCTTTATTTCATTATACCATATTTTCATCAGTCTCATTCTCCATAAATATTCAAAAAATAGACAGAAAATTCTTGATTTTGTCTATTATTTATACTATAATCATAATCACTACACAAAAAGGAGATTATTATGAAAAGAATCATTCATGCTTGGAACAAGGCAAGCCTTGTCAAGCGTATCTTGATTGGTATGCTTTGTGGGGGAATCCTAGGACTGACCCTTCCTAATCTCTCAGGAATTGGTCTACTCGGGGATTTATTCGTCGGAGGTCTAAAAGCTGTTGCTCCTATCCTAGTCTTTGCCCTCGTTGCCAATGCCCTTTCCCAACATCAAAAGGGGCAAGATAGCAATATGAAAACTGTTGTTTTCTTGTATATCCTAGGAACTTTTGCTGCTGCTCTTGTAGCTGTTGTAGCTAGTTTCATCGTCCCTATTGAAATTACCCTAAATAGTGCCAATACTGAAATTGCACCACCAGATGGGATTGGGCAGGTCCTCAGCAACCTCTTGCTCAAACTGGTTGACAACCCAGTCAACGCCCTGCTTACTGCCAACTACATCGGTATACTATCTTGGGCAGTCATTTTTGGAATTGCTATGAGAGAGGCCAGCAAAAATAGTAAAGAATTACTAAAAACTATCGCTGACGTGACTTCTAAAATTGTCGAATGGATCATCAATCTGGCTCCATTTGGAATCCTTGGTCTTGTTTTTAAAACCATTTCTGACAAGGGAATCGGAAGCCTTGCCAACTACGGTATTTTATTGGTTCTATTAGTAACGACTATGCTTTTTGTTGCCCTTGTGGTCAACCCCTTGATTGCCTTCTTCTTTATAAGACGCAATCCTTACCCTCTAGTTTGGAACTGCCTTCGTGTCAGCGGTGTGACAGCCTTTTTCACTCGTAGTTCTGCGGCTAACATTCCTGTCAACATGAAACTCTGCCATGACCTTGGGCTAAACCCAGATACCTATTCTGTTTCTATCCCACTTGGTTCTACTATCAATATGGCTGGAGCAGCGATTACCATTAACGTTTTGACCCTTGCTGCAGTTAACACTCTTGGAATCCCTGTTGACTTTGCGACAGCCTTTGTTCTCAGTGTAGTAGCAGCTATCTCAGCCTGCGGTGCTTCTGGTATTGCCGGAGGTTCCCTCCTTCTTATCCCAGTTGCTTGTAGCCTTTTCGGTATTTCTAACGATATTGCCATGCAAGTTGTTGGGGTTGGATTTGTGATTGGTGTCATCCAAGACTCATGTGAAACAGCCCTTAACTCTTCTACAGATGTCCTCTTTACCGCCGTTGCCGAATACGCAGCAGCCCGTAAAAAATAACTCATAAAGGCAAGCCTGCTCAGGTTTTGTCTTTTGCTCTTTTATTCTAACTTATACTCTTCGAAAATCAAATTCAAACCACGTCAGCTTCGCCTTGCCGTACTCAAGTACTGCCTACGGCTAGCTTCCTAGTTTGCTCTTTGATTTTCATTGAGTATTATCAGGAAATTCTTATGTCTATTAGCCAACGTACGATCAAGCTCATCTTAGCTACCTGTCTTGCCTGTTTTCTTGCTTATTTTCTCAATCTTTCCTCAGCAGTTTCGGCCGGAATTATCGCTCTCTTGAGCCTATCTGATACGCGTAGAAGTACCTTAAAACTGGCTCGCAATCGACTCTTTTCCATGATTCTAGCTCTGGCTATCGGTGTTCTAGCTTTTCACTTGAGCGGATTTCATATCTGGAGCCTTGGTCTCTATCTTGCCTTCTATGTGCCTCTAGCCTACAAGATGGGCTGGGAAATTGGCATCACACCAAGCACTGTTTTGGTTAGCCACCTCTTGGTGCAAGAGTCAACCTCTCCAGACCTTCTAGTCAATGAATTCCTTCTCTTTGCAATTGGTACAGCATTTGCCTTACTTGTCAATCTCTACATGCTTTCACGAGAAGAGGAAATTCATCACTACCACACATTGGTAGAAGAAAAGTTAAAAGATATCCTCCTACGCTTCAAATACTATTTATCCAGAGGAGACGGACGCAACCGAGCACAGCTGGTAGAAGAATTGGACACGCTTTTGGAAGAAGCACTCAGACTGGTCTATTTGGATCACTCTGACCACCTCTTTCACCAGACCGACTACCATATCCACTACTTTGAGATGAGACAGCGACAAAGTCGTATCCTGCGAAATATGGCCCAGCAAATCAACACCTGTCACCTAGCTGCCAGTGAAAGCCTAATTTTAGCGCAACTCTTTTCAAAAATTGCAGGTCAACTGAGCCAGACCAATCCTGCTTCTGATTTGCTAGATGAAATCGAACGCTATCTGGAAGCCTTCCGTAACCGCAGTCTACCCAAGACAAGAGACGAATTTGAAACCCGCGCCACCCTTCTTCAACTCCTACGTGAAGCCAAAACCTTCATCCAAGTAAAAGTTGATTTTTACCAAAAATATGGACAGTAATACTCTTCAAACTACGTCAGCTTCACCTTGCCGTATATATGTTACTGACTTCGTCAGTTCTATCCACAACCTCAAAACGGTGTTTTGAGCAGCCTGC